>JBFMAS010000423.1:0-4380 GCA_040755575.1 Thermodesulfobacteriota bacterium | reverse complement strand
CGGCCGCGGCGCCGCGCCAGGAGCCGCTCGAGGGACCGCAGGTGGCGGCCCTGCTCGTCGCGCAGGCGCAGTTCGTCGACCGGACCGGCCCCGACGGCAAGACGATGCCCGTCCCGGGCCCGGCCAAGCTCACCATCGTCCGCCGCACCGCGGACGGCTGGAAGGCGACCGTCCTCGAGGACGCCGACAGCAACGTGCTGCACAAGGCGATGGCGTACGAGGACGGCATCCTGACGATCGGCGGCAACCAGGCGATGCTCAAGACCTGGAGGTTCACCGACGGCAAGTGGCAGCAGCGGACGCACTGGAACCCGAAGTTCGGCGGCAAGCACGATCGGCTGCGCGACGTCGAGCGCGGCGACCTCGACCACGACGGCACCGACGAGCTGGTGATCGCGACGCACGACCAGGGCGTCATCGCGATCGTGCACCCCGACGAGGGCTGGCGCGTCGAGGAGGTCGAACGTCAAGCAAACATGTTCGTGCACGAGATCGAGATCGGCGACGTCGACGGCGACGGCAGGATGGAGTTCTTCGCGACGCCGAGCAAGCCGAACAAGCTCGACCAGGAGCAGCCCGGCGAGGTGACGATGTACAAGAGCTCGCCTCAGGGCTGGCAGCAGTCGATCGTCGACGCGCCCGGCGACACGCACGCCAAGGAGATCCTGGTCGCCGACGTGGACGGGGACGGCGTGAGCGAGCTGTACATCGTCTGGGAGGGCGCGCTCGGCCAGGGCGGCGCGCTGCTGCGGCCGGTCACCGTCAAGCAATACCGCATGCAGCCCGACGGCAAGTGGGCGAGCAGCGAGGTCGCGAGCGTGCCCGACCGCCAGATGCGCGCCATCGCGGCCGGCGACGTGACGGGCGACGGCAAGGTGGACCTCGTCGCGGGCGGGCTCGCGTCGGGCCTGTGGCTCTTCGAGCAGGACGGCGAAGGCTGGCGGAAGACCCACATCGACGCCAAATCGTCGGGCTTCGAGCACCCGGTGCTGCTCGCAGACCTCGACGGCGACGGCACGCTCGAGATCTACGTCGCGGCGGAGGATCAGGCGGAGCTGCGCCAGTACCGCTTCGTCGACGGCAAGTTCGTGTCGACCAAGGTCGCCCCGCTCGAGAAGGGCGACATCACGTGGAACCTCGACGACGCGAAGCTCTGAACGACGCGGGCGAGCGAGGACGCGGTGCGCGCGGTCGTCCAGTAGCACGCGGTTGGGCGGTACGACTGACGCCTGGCAAGTGCCTTCGTCCCCATGGCCTCGCGATGGCCCCAAGACACCGGCCGCTCGGTGTGTGATATCGCCTTGCCGAACTCGTGCGGCATACGAAGGGCGTCAAACAATACACGGTAGTCGCGCCGGCGCTGGCATGTCTTCTCGCTCTGGCGCAGGCCGGCATCCTGATCCAGGTCGCCTGGGATAAGTCGGATACCGCCGACGAAACCCGCTATGTTGCCGCCGCGGCCTCGCTATGGGCGCACGGCGAGCATCGGGACCTGTGCGAGGCACCTGCGCTTCCCAAGCGCGCCTTTGGGCTCGCCCTCTCGATCGCCGAACGTTCGCTGTCCCGAACGCCCCTCGGCTGGCAAGGAGCTGCCGAGGCGCTCATCGCCAAGAAGCCTGCCGAGACTCTTCGCCGTCTCTTCTTCACCGCCCGCTTGGCGACGATCGCCGTCGTAGTACTAGCCGGCTTCTTCGTCTCGGCCGTTGCGTCTCGCTTCGGGCGCACGGCTGCGGTGATCGCTCAAGCGCTCTGGTGCTTTTCACCGACGCTCCTTGCCAACGGATCGCTTGCCGCCCTGGATGCGTGGTCTGCCGCGGCCATGGCACTGGTTCTCTGGGCAAGCACACGTCTCGTCGAGCGCCCCACGAGCACACGCACCATCGTCGTCGGCATGGCTTGCGGTGCGGCCGCCGCGACGAAGATCACGACGCTTCTGGTCGTCCCGCTCATCTCGTGCGTTCTCTTCTGGAAGGTCGTCCACAGGCCGTTTAGCATCGCCTCGGTGCGCCGCTGGGCGCATCTCACGGCGCTCTTGGTCGTCGCGCTCCTTCTCGCCATCTGGGCCATTTACGGGGGCTCGGTCGGTGGCGTGGATGTCGCCGACCCTTGCCCATTCTCGATCGAAGGTGCCCCTCGGGTCGCGGGCTGGCTGCCATTCCCTGCTTGGCTGGAAGGTGTCCTCTTTCAACTTCATCACGGCCAGGAAGGCCACGCGAGCTACCTCTTTGGCGAAGTGCGAACGAGTGGCTGGTGGTGGTTCTACCTCGCGTGCCTCGCGCTCAAAGTGCCGCTCGGCACGCAGGCCATGGCCATCGTCGGCGCTGCTGCGTCTTGGGTGGAGTCCAGGCGCCACGGTCGCTCGCCGCTTTGGATTGACACCGCATTGCTTGCCTACCCCGTCCTGCTGCTGGCGGCAATGAGTCTCGGCCGCCATCAAGCAAATATCGCCTTTCTCTTGCCCGCGCTTCCTTTCGTTTGCGTATGGCTCGGCCGCGCTGCGCCGAGTGCGTCGAGCGCCTTTGGCCGAGTGGGTCGCTTGGCCATCTTCGTTCTCCTCGCGCTTACGGTTTGCGAGTCATTGAGGGTGCATCCGCACTACCTGATGTTCTACAACCTCTGGGCCGGCGGTCCCGAAGGGGGGCCGCGCTACCTGATTCACCGCGAGGACTGGGGACAGGACAAGCGCCTCCTTGCAAGCTGGCAACGCGAACGCGGCATCGAACGCCTGTACTACACGCCTTACGGACCAAATGCTGAGGAGTGGGGAGTCGTCTTCGCGCCCGTGCCGTGCGAGCCGACGCCCGGCGTCTACGCGCTTCACGCGGTAGAGGTCCACCGGCCGCGCTTCATGCAGCGTGGTTGTGCCGACTGGCTGACGGTCGAGCCACCCGACCAGAGGCTCGGGTACTCGATCTACATCTACTTCGTCGATGAGGAACGCTTGCGACGCCTTGCTGAGAAGCAACAGCATCCAGCGTTCTGGCAGAGCGACGAAGCCAAGTAGCGCACGAACGTGGCGGCGGTGCTCGGGGCGGCGCTCGCCGAGACGGTCTCAAGGCGCGCGCGCTCGCTGACCGGCGGGCGGCGTCGTTGCGAAAGGATCCGGCCCGGGCGGCGTCTGCACAAACGAGGGGCGCCGGTCGCCCGGGGAGGTTCGTCATGGCGCGACGCGAGCGCATCGTTTCCGGTCTGCTGGCCTTCGTCGCCGGCTGGGCGTGCGGCGGCGGCGGGGCCGACACGGTCGCGGCCGCGATGCGGCTCCTCGAGCTCGGCGGCGCGTCGCTCGCCGGCCAGCTCGCGCAGGCGGGATCGCCGCCGATCACGCCGGGATTCGGCGTCGCCGAGCTGGTTTCGGACGACGGCACGCGGCACTTCGCCTTGACGGTCGCGAGCGAGAACCGCAGCTGCTCGACGCCGCGCTGCGCGTCTTCCTCGCCCGCGGCTACGACGGCGCGACCACCGGCGAGATGGCGCGCGCGGCCGACGTCGCGGCGGGCACGTTCTACCTGCACTTCCGCGACAAGCGCGCCGCCTACGAGCAGCTCGCCCGGCGCGCCGCGCACGAGCTCTTGACGTCGTGGCGCGCGGCGCTCCGGCCCGGCACGCCGATGGCCGAGAGCGTCGGCAGCGCGCTGCGCCTTGCCGCCGACTACTGGCGCGCCGACCTGGCCCGCGCCAAGCTGCTTCTCGAAGGCGGTCCGTCGCTCGGCAGCGAGAACCACGTCCGCCTGATCGACGAGATCGCCGTAGTGCTGGCAGCGACCGCGTCCGCGCCGCGCCGCGCGACGCGCGCCGTGCAGCGCGCGGCGCACGCGCATGCCCTGATCGGCCTCGGCCTGGGCATCGAGATCGGGCGGCTGATCGTCGCCCGGCCCGGCGCCGCGCGCGAGGTCGACGACCTGATCCGGCTGCTCCGCACCTCGCTGCGCGACGAGGCGTAGCGCGGCTAGGGGATCTCGATCACGTCGCCGACGCCGATCCCGAACGCGGCGAACGTTCCCCGGCGCGCCTCGAGCGCGAAGCGCACGGGCCGGCTCGCGACGACCGGCGTCTCGTCGAGCGGCTCGAGCGCGTGCGTCTCGGCGATGCGGCCGTCGGCCGTCGCGTAGGCGAGGTCGAGCGGCACGAAGGTGTCGCGCATGAAGAAGCTCAGCACGCGGTCCTCGTCGTAGACGAACAGCATGCCGCGCGGCGTGCCGTCCTCGAGCGGGGCGACGTCGTCCTCCGAGACGAGCATCAGGCCGCGGGCGCGCTCGTCGGGCGTCCGGGCGAGCCATGCCTCGATCTCGACCCCGTCGACGCTGATCCGCGCCCGCGCGAGTGCGTCGAGCGACCCGCCGCCCGACGGATCGCCGCCGCCGTCGCCGCCGCCGCCGCAGG
>JBFMAS010000422.1:0-12229 GCA_040755575.1 Thermodesulfobacteriota bacterium | reverse complement strand
GACCAAACGGACGCCTGACGCTCACGATGTCCGCCAGCGAAGACATCCAGCGAGACCTGCTCGCCATCCTCGACGCGCTACCCGATGCCGCCTAGATCGTCACGCCGCGGTCTGCAACGCTCGGGTAAGGTGACCGGGATGCGCTTCATTCGACGCGAAACCGCCAACTCTTCCACGGCCTGCTAGCTCAGGATAGCCTGCGCAAGACTGTAGCAGCGGTGCAAATCAGCTTTCGCGCCTGACGCGACAGCTCCTCCGACAATCGACCCCATGATGAGCCTCAGGAGGTGATCATCGGGTAGTCGCACCTCGACCTTAGAGCGCCAAAACATCACGCCTCCGTTCGTTCCTTCTGCTCTCTTCAGCTCGTTGCGCTCCACTTAAACTCGCTCTGCTGCGTGAATCGAGCCTCACTTGGCATCACTTTTACCCTATTGGCACGGTCCACGCGTGCGCTCGATCCCCCGCCTGATCGCCGCCTCGATGCGAGCGCCGCGTCGCTGAAAACCCAACTCCACCATCACGCTGCGGACGATCTCGTCGTCCGTGAGCAACCGGCCATCGGACTGCACCCAGTGCACGAAGGCCGCCAACTCCTCCTCGCTGTACTCCTCGATCGACCGACGTCGCGGAATCGCGGGACGCGGTGGACGCGCGTTGGACGGCGCGGCTGGTCCGGGCGGCACCGGACGCACGTTGACGACGGGCTCAGGGTCATGCTTGGAGAGCGCCACCGCTTTCTCGTACGCGCGCAAGGCTCGATCGATCTCCTGCTCTCGGCTCAGGAACCAATCGGTCGACCAGATGCGGTGGAATCGCCAACCGAGCGCTTCGAGCTGCTGCTGTCTGAGCCGATCTCGGTCCCGAGCGGTCGGGGCGGAGTGGTAGGATGCACCGTCGCACTCGATGGCCAGTACGAACCGTCCAAGCTCGTCTGGATGTTGAGCGACCAGGTCGATTCGGTACCGCGACGCGCCCCATTGCGCGAGCAGTGGGATGCCCTTCGCCGTGAGCGCGTCGTACACCGATACCTCGAACGGGTTCAGCGGTAAGCCACCTGAGACGCCTCTGTCTCCGAGGCTGCGGCCAGCTGAAGCTGCAAACTCCAAGTACCGTCGCAGCAGTTCTACGCCCGTCGCGGACGACCGCCCGGGGTCCATGTCGACGTGGCTGAAGGAAGACACCAGCGTCATCCTGCGCCGGGCACGCGTCACCGCGACGTTGAGCCGTCGCTCGCCGCCCTCGTACAGCAGAGGTCCAAACCGATACGGGAGCTTGCCGTTGCGGTCCTTGCCGTAACCGATCGACAGGATGATCGCGTCGCGCTCGTCGCCCTGTACGCGCTCCAGGTTCTTGACGAAGAAGCGCTCCTCGCGTTGCTCGTCGAGGAAGGCGGCCAGTTCTGGATCAGCCTCCGTCGCAGCATCGAGTGCGGCTTGGATCCGTCGCTGATGGGGGATGCCCATGGTGATCACGCCGAGCGTCTCGGATGGGCGGCTTCGTGCGTGCTTGATCACGAGATCCACGACCCGACGTACCTCGGCGCCGACGCTCTCCTCCTCACCATCGCGGAGGCCGGACTGCTCCACGAGCACATGCTCGACAGCCGAAGGTCCGCCGGTTCCTGGGAACGTTATCAGCCGGTCGCCGTAGATGTAGCGGTTTGAGAAGGCGATCAGGGCCTCGTCGCGGCTCCGATAATGCCACTCCAGCTGCCAGGGCTCCAAGAACGTGCACATGGAATCGAGGATGCTCTCGTAGCCAGAGACGTTGAGGCCAGGTTGCTCATCTTCCTTCTCGTCATCCTCTGCCTCACCAGCAAAGAACGTCGTCGGCGGCAGCTGCCGCTGGTCTCCAGCGACGATGGTGCGGCGTCCGCGCATCAGAGCGCAAACCGCGTCCTCGGGCAGCACCTGACTTGCTTCGTCGAACAGCACGAGGTCGAAGTGGCGTGACGCTGGCAGCAGCTCGGCAACCGAAAGCGGACTCACCATCCAGCACGGCCGCAGCGCGGTGAGGACGTCTGGCGCCTGCTCCACGAGCTTGCGTAGTGGCATGTGCCGCTTCTTCTTGCTCGCCTCGCTTCGGACGAGCTGCGATTGGCTCGGAAATGCGTTCATCGCTTCGACGGCGCGCTCGGCGTGCGCGCGCCGAACTCGTGCTGCGGAGATTTCCAGGCGCTTCCGGTCGAGGCGTTGAAACTCGTCGGCGGTCGCGTCATGGGTGCGCCCGTTGAACGAGGCCAGCGTCGCGTCCTCAGCGCGAACCTGATCGAGGCAAGACGAGAGCCACGCGTGGTCGAACCGCTCGGTCCACGCCGTCGCGGCCAGCGGCGCATCTTTCAGCTCGTCGAGCAGCGATCGGAACCCCAACGATTCCAGCTCCGTTCGGAACGCGAGCGCGCGGGGGAGCTTTGCTGGTGTGTTGGCATCGTTGGCCAGCGATGAAACGAGGCGATCCAGGTCGTCGAGGGCGAGTGAGGCCAGGTCGCGACGATCGAGTGTCTGGGCGAGCGACTCGACGGACGAGACGGTGCGGCTCAACAGCTCGCGCGCCTCGGCGACGCCCCCGGCGCAGGGCTTCGAGTTCACTCGCGCCGTCTCACGCCACCGCTGCAGTTGGTCGCAGACCTCGTGCACCTCGGCACGCAAGCGGGTTGCAGTCGTCTTGCCCGCAGTCCGCAAGCTCAAGGCTCGCTTACGGGCGCCCCGAAATGCCGAGTTCGTGAGCCACGCCCAAGCTTCACCGATCCAGCTCGCTGCGGAGTCCAGTGCCTGCGCCAGTGCCTCGGCGTGGTCGAAGATCTCAGGACGGAACCGGGAGAGCGTCGAGTTCACCTCCTCGACGAGCTTGACCGTCGTGGTGCAGCCTTCGAGCGTGTTCGGGACCCCGAGGCCGGTGTCGCGGCACAGCTTCTCGATCTTCGTACGGAGATGTGGAAGCTGGTCGCGTCCGAGCTTCGTCACCAGATCGTGCGCTTCGAGCGCGGCGTGGCCGTTGATCAGCTTCACGTCGTTCCACGGCGACGCGGAGGTGCCGAGGACGAGATCGCCGACCTCGACCGCCTCCTCCAAGCGTGAGCGAATGCGCCCCGCAAGCTCTGCATCGAGTCGTTGAAGCTCCGGTCCGCGCCATCGAGTGCGGGTGGCGATGCCTCCCAGCGCGAGCAGCCGACCCTGCAGCTCGAAGGCGCTCAGGTCCGATGGCTGTCGCCGCTGATGCAGGCGTGCGACGTGGTCGTTGAGCTTCGTGCGGCACTGGTGGAGCCTGCTGTGTAGGCCGTCGGTGTCAACCGGCGTCGCGTCGCGCACGTGCTCCAGGCTGTCCGCGATCTTCGCCATCACCTCCCGGCGCGTCAGCTCTGCTCCGTGTAGGTCCAAGGCGAGGTGTCCCAGATCCGCTTGCTGCAGCCGCTTGAGGACGACTTCGAGAGCCGCGCGCTTCTGAGCGACGAACAGCACTCGCTTCCCGCTCGCGGCCAGCGCGGCGATGAGGTTGGCGATGGTCTGGCTTTTGCCGGTGCCCGGTGGTCCGTGGATAACGCCGTCTCGATCCTTGAGCGCAGCGGCGACGACGCGCTGCTGGCTCGAATCGGCGTCGAGGATGAGGAACTCGACGTCCGGGTGTACCTCGTCCAGCTCGCGCGCATCGGGTAGCCCGCCACGCTGCCCCAGATCGCTTCGCGCACCGGCGTCACCGGCTAGCCCTGCGATCACGTCGTGATCGACCATCACGTCACCGCACTCGGTGAGGTCTCGGACCATGGCCATTTTGTGGAAGCTGAAGTTCCCGAGGACGATGGACGGCTTGACCAGGAACTCGGGGACGCTCGCAGCGGCCGTCGCGAGCGCGCGATAGACTGCATCGAGATCCATCCCGGCGTCTTCGCCGTTGCCGTTGGCGGCGCTGAGCAGCGTGTCCTCGTCGATCGCGCAGCGATGTATCGACTGTAGGACGTGCAGGAGAACCGGGTTCGCCTGCAGGTTGCCGGTCGTACGGAGCGCGATGCGCGTGTTCCGTGCCCGCTTCTCGACAGCCACAGGAAGTAGGACCACCGGAGCCTCCGGTGGACGGCCACCGTCGTCCGACTTCCAGGTGGCGAGCCCGAACGCGAGGAAGAGCGTTTCGAGGTTGCGCTCCTCGCGGTTGGCGAGTGCACGGCGAGAGATCTCGACGGCCTGTGTGGTGAGTCGGTTGAGGTCGCCGTCTGGGTGGAGGCGTTCGAGCCCGACGGACGACCCGTCGAGCAGCTCCTGGAGTGCGTCAGCGCGAGCGGTCGTGAGGTCGAGTGTCCCTCGCTTCAGCGGCCGGTAGAAAAGGAGATTGTTCCGACGCGACAGGTCGATGAGCTTCTTGATCCAGGTCTCGCGCGCTCGCTCGACGGTCGCACGGCGCTCCGGGTTCGAGGTAGTGGTAAGCACGGCAAGGCTCCGGCGTCAGGCGATGGTTTTGCCCCGATCCGCACGGCGATGTCCAGGACACGTTTTCGGCGAATCGTCGCGATCGGCCGTTAATCATGTCCTCGGCACCGTCCAGCGACAACGGTTGGCCGTCACGTGGGGTACGGCGTCTGGCGGCAGCGATCCTCGGCTTTGATCGCGTCAGGCAGGCGTCGCAGCGCCATGCACATCCTCCTACCGAGGGAGGCCGTTTGATCCCGACGCCGCCAGCGTGCATGGTCGGCCGCCTCGCGCTGCCGGCACGCTGCCGGCCGCTTCGCGGCAACCCAGGGTTTCGGGATGAAGGGACGCACGATTCGGATCTACCTTGTCGACGGCACGCCGAGTCGACGGCACGCCGACCGGTGTGCTGACCGCGGAGATCATCAATTGGACCGGTAAAGTACTCGTCGCTCCGCGGTCTCAGCTCGGCGACTTGACGTCACGGCAAGAGGTGGCGCGTACCGGCGTCTATCTTCTCGTTGGGCCGGATCCCGAGGATCCGTTCAAAGAGCGGGTTTACATCGGCGAGACGGAGGGCGTGTTCAAGCGCCTCCTTCAGCACGCGAGAGACTCGAACAAGGACTTTTGGACGAAGGCCGTCATTATCGTCAGCAAGGACGAGAACCTGACCAAGTCGCACGTCCGGTACCTCGAATCCCGGCTGATCTCCCTGGCGAGAGGTGCCGGACGCGCGAACCTGACGAACGACACGCAGCCCGAGCCGGCCTCGCTCCCTGAGTCGGACAAGGCCGACATGGAGTTCTTCATCGACCAGGTTCAGATGATCCTGCCAGTGCTTGGGTTCTCGCTGACGCAGCCGCGACCAGCGGTGAGCGCGCAAACAGAGTCGGAAGCGGACGCAGGCGCGTTCCCGTTCTTCGTCCTGGAGCAGGTAGGAGTGAAAGCACGTGCCAGGGAGGTGAACGGCGAGTTCGTGTTGCTCGCTGGCTCCACGGCGCGGAAGCACGGGGTAGCGTCCTGGACGTCGTACAAGAGCCTGCGACATCAGCTCGTAGAGGCCGGCAAGCTCGTCGACGGCGCGCAGCCAGACCAGCTCGTCGTCGTCGAAGATATCTCGTTCGGCAGCCCAAGCGCTGCAGGCGCCGTCGTCCTCGGCCGGAACGTCAATGGCCGACTCGACTGGAAGGTCGAAGGATCGGGCGAGACGTATGAGGAGTGGTCCGAGAGGCGCCTTCCCGCTGGCTCGTCAATCGCGCCGATCGAGGACGGTGTAACCATCTGAGCGCGCCGCCACAGTAAGCGGTGGCCCGACGTGGCGCTACTCGATCGACTTGATCGAGGTACGCGGGGGCCTTCGCGCTGACGATGTCCTTCCGAACGCTTGATCCTCAATGAGAAGGGGGCTGAGATCACGCAGGTCGGCAGCCAGCTCGAGGAGGACGCTGCGCACCGGAGCGGTCAGACGAACAGCAGCGCGACGGCGCCGCCGGCGACCACCGCTCCCGTCGCGATCGCGATCCGCCACTTGAAGCCGACGGCGGACAGCGCGAGCACCAGCACGCACTTGGTGAGCGTGTTGCTGAACGTCGCGACCGTGATCGCGCGTGCGGCGAGCGTGGGATCGCCGCCGCGGCGTGCGAGCGTCGCCATCGACAGCGTGATCGCGTCGACGTCCGAAAGCCCGGCGAGCGCGGCGACCGCGATCTCGCCGCTGCCGGGCGCGTAGCGCTGCACCAGCGACACGGCGAGCATCACCACCGCGAAGACGGCGGCGAACTTGATCGCCGCCGTCAAGCTGAACGGGTTGCGCAGCAAGACGTCGGTCGTGGTCTCGTCGACGCCGTGGCTCCGCCGGTAGAAGACGAAGGCCGTCGCGGCGGCGAGGCACAGCATCGCGACCTGCGGGGCCGCGACGCGCGGCAGCAGCGCGGGGTGCACGACCGCGACCTCGACCATGACGCGGCCGAACATCATCGCCCACGCGAGCAGGATCCCCGCCCCGAGCGCGTCGAGGTGCGGCGGGTCGTCGAGCTCGCGGCTGCGGCGTGCGAAGCTCAGCGTCACCGCGGTCGACGACGCGAGACCGCCGAACAGCCCCGTCAGCGCCGTGCCGCGGCCCGTGCCGAGGATGCGCACCGCGACGTAGCCGAGCAGCGACAGCGCCGAGATCAGGACGACGAGCAGCCACAGGCCGTAGGGGTTGAGCGCGCCCCACGGATCGAGCGGACGGTTGGGCAAGAGCGGCAGGATGATGAAGCTCGCGACGAGCAGCTTGAGGCCGGCGTACACGTCCTGCTCGTCGAGCCGGCCGACGAAGCCGTGGATCGGCCGCTTGAAGGCGAGCAGGACCGCGGTCGCGATGCCGAGCGCGCCCGCGATCTGGGGGAAGCCCAGCAGGGCGACGGCGCCGAGGAGCGTCGTCACGATCGCCGCCGCCTCCGTGGTCAGGCCGACGTCGGGATCCTCGCGCTCGCGCTGCGTGCCGACCTGCGCCGCGTGCGCGAGCGCGATCACCAGCGTGACGCCGAAGATCGCGACCGTCACCGGCCACGCGCTCGCGAGCTGGCGCGACAGCCACGCGGACAGGGCGCCGATCTGGCTGAACAGCACGAAGGTCCGGATGCCGCCGATCTCCCTCGAGTGCTCGACCGCCTTCTTGCGCTCGCGCTCGATCCCGATGAGCGCGCCGATCAGCAGCGCGATCGCGAAGTCGCGCGCCGCGTACGGGTCGAGGACGAGGCCTTCCTCCATCGGCGCCTCAGGGCACCAGCCGCGCGACGTCGAGGATCGGCTGCCTCGACTGCCGCACGCGCGACAGGATCAGCGCGCCCTCCATGGCGGCGACCAGGAGCTGCGCCCTGGTGCGCGCGTCGCGCGGCGGCGTGCCGTCCCGCGCCAGCACGCCCGCGATGACGTCGATCCAGCCGTCGATCGCGTCGCGGCCGGCGCGCGTGATCGACGGCGACTGCGGCGCAGTCTCGAGCAGCGTGGTCGCGATCGGGCAGCCCGAGTGGAAGGCGGACTCCGCCATCCAGCCCGCCATCACCTTGCACCACGCCTGCACGAAGGCCTTTGGCTCGCGGTGACGCGCGGCGAGCCCCGCCAGCATCTCGCGGATCATGCCGGCCGCCATCCCGACCGCGGCCTCGCCGAGCGACTCCTTGCCCGTCGGGAAGTAGTGGTAGAGCGAGCCGCGCGGCGCGCCGCTCTCGGCGAGCACCTGCTGCAGGCCGGTCGACGCATAGCCCTGGCGGCGGAACAGCCGCATCGCCGTGCGGACCAGGTTCTCCTTGTGCTTGGCGGCGCTCGGCATCGCTCGATCGTCCCCCTCTGGACTCATTATGACGACCGGTCTACATCATGGCCGGGAGGACCGAGCCATGGAGCGAACGAGAGCGACGATCGCGATCGAGGACGGCATCGCCTGGATCACGCTCGACGACGGCAAGGTGAACGCGATGTCGGTCGAGATGCTGCGCGACGTCGCCGGCGCGCTCGACGCCGCCGAGGCCGCGGGCGCCGTCACGGTGCTCGCGGGGCGCGAAGGCGTCTTCTCGGCGGGCTTCGACCTGGGCACGTTCCAGCGCGGCGCCGACGCGACGCGCGACATGGTGCTCGCAGGCGCGCGGCTCATCGAGCGCCTGCTCGCGTTCCCGCGCCCGGTGGTCGCGGCGTGCACCGGGCACGCCTACCCGATGGGCGCCTTCCTGCTGCTCGCGTCCGACGTGCGGCTCGGCGCGAGCGGCCCGTGGCGCATCGGGCTCAACGAGGTCGCGATCGGCATCACCGTGCCGTACTTCGCGCTCGAGCTCGCGCGCCACCGCCTGACGCCGCCCGGCTACGCGCGCATCACGACGGCCGCGATGTTCGCGCCCGAGGAGGCGTTCGGCCTCGGCTACCTCGATCGCGTGGTGCCGCCTGCGCGCCTGCGCGACGAGGTGCGCGCCGAGGCGGGGCGTCTGCTCCGGCTCGACGCCGCGAGCTACGTCGCGACCAAGGCGCGCGCGAACGAGCGGGTGCTGTCGGCGGTCCGCGCCGCGATCGAGCGCGAGCTCGCCGGCTGACGCGGCGCGTGCGTCAGCGCGCCATGAGCTGGTAGGGGCCGCCCTTCTCGAGCGCGCGCTGGTACGCCGGCCGCGCGTGCAGCCGGTCGAGGTAGCGCTGCAGCGCCGCGTGGTCCTTCAGGCGGTCGCCGGCCGCCGCCGCCTCGAGGACGAAGCTGATCATCACGTCGGCGCCGCTGAGCTCGTCGCCGACCAGGAAGTCGCGCCCCGCGACCGCGCTCTCGATGTAGGACAGGTGCTTCGCGATCTCGCCCTCGATGTACGGCCTGAGCGGCGCGGCGCCGTCGCCGAGCATGCCGGCGTAGAGCGCGAGCAGCAGCGGCAGCATCGCCGAGCCCTCGGCGTAGTGCAGCCACTGCACGTACTGCACGTGGTCCGGGGTGCCGGGCGCCGGCCGCATGCGGCCCTTGCCGTAGCGGTCGAGCAGGTACTCGACGATCGCGCCCGACTCCGCGACCGTCAGGCCGTCGTCGGTGACGACCGGCGACTTGCCGAGCGGGTGGACCTCCCTCAGCTCCGGCGGCGCGAGCGGCAGCGGCTGCATGCGCTGGTAGCGGACGATCTCGTACGGCGTCCCGAGCTCCTCGAGCAACCACAGGATGCGCTGCGAGCGCGAGTTGTTGAGGTGATGGACCTTCAGCATGGCGGCCTCCTCGCCGGATGCGGTCGACGCCCGAGCAAACACCGCGCGGCGATCTGAAGGAAGGCGGCGCTATGCCGTGCCGCGCATCCGCGCGAGGAACCCCTCCGCGAGCGCCTCGTAGAGCGCCGTCCGGCACACGAGCCGCGACGCCTCGTAGGCGACGATCGACGCTACGAGCAGCGGCAGGGTGAAGAAGCGCGCGGCCGTCATCTCGACCAGGATCACCGCCGAGGTGATCGGGCTCTGCACGACGCCGCAGAAGAAGCTCACCATGAACAGCAGCACGGTCTCCTGGCGGTCGAGCACCGCCACCCACGGCGCCGCGAGCTGGCCGAGCGCGGCGCCGGTGGTGAGGCTCGGGTCGAAGAGGCCCCCGGGGATCGCGCTGACCAGCGTCAGGAAGCTCGCCGCCGCGTGCGTCGGCAGGAACCACCACGGCACCTCCTCGCCGCCGATCAGGATGCGCTCGGCCTCGGGGTAGCCGCTGCCGTACGACAGCCCCTGCGACAGGAGGCCGAGCACGCCGAGGCCGAGGCCGAGCGCGAGCGCGCAGGCGAGCGGGCGCGCGCGATACCAGCGCCCGTAGCGTGGCGCGAGCCACACCAGCGCCTGCGAGAACGAGCCGCCGGCGAGCCCGCCGGCGACGCCGATCGCCGGCACCCACAGCCACTCCTCGAGCGTCGCGAGCGACGCCTCGATGCGGCCGTAGAACAGGTAGTCGCCGAGCGCGACGATCGACACCAGGCAGGCGACGATCGCCGTGCGCACGATGACGCTCGCGTTCGCCTTCTCGAACGAGCGCCCGATCTCCTCGAAGGCGAACACCACGCCCGCGACCGGCGCGTTGAATGCGGCCGCGATGCCGGCCGCGCCGCCGGCGAGGATCAGGCCGCGCTCGACGAGGTGGCGCGGGAAGCCCGCGAAGCGCCGCGACAGGTACATGAAGCACGCGCCGACGTGCACCGACGGCCCCTCGCGCCCGATCGTCGGCCCGAGCGCGAGCGCGAGCACGAGCAGGATCATCTTGCCGATCGCGACCCGCAGCGAGAGCACGTGCGCGCGCTCGGGCCCCTCCCTCATCTTGAGCGCCGCGATCGCCTGCGGGATGCCGGTGCCCTCGGTGCCGGGGAAGAAGCGGTCGCGCAGCTGGCAGAGCAGCACCATGCCGAGCGACACCATGGCGAACGGGATCCACGGCGACAGCTCGTGCGCGCGGTCGATCAGCTCCTCGCCGTACGAGTCCGCGAAGTTGAACAGCAGCGCGCCGGCGCCCGAGAGCAGCGCCGCCACGGCCCACACCAAGTGGCGGCGCCACGCGGCGAGCGACAGCAGCGTCTCGCGCCACGCCGCGAAGCCTGCCGGCAGGTCCTCCTCCTCCACGCCCGGGCGGCGCGGACGGTCGTCCGTCATGCGCTCAGCCGCGGCGGAGCTTCCGGTAGAGGCGGATCAGCGCGTTGGTCGAGCCGTCGTGGTCGAGCGCCGGCTCCGCCTGGGCCTCGAGCTGCGGCACGATGCGGTTCGCGAGCACCTTGCCGAGCTCGACGCCCCACTGGTCGAACGAGTTGATGTTCCAGATCCACCCCTGGGTGAACACCTTGTGCTCGTACATCGCGACGAGCTGGCCCAGCACGTGCGGCGTCAATTCGCGCTTGACGAGGATGGTGTTGGTCGGGTGGTTGCCGCGGAACGTGCGGTGCGGCACCTGGAACGCGGGCACGCCTTCCGCCTCGACCTCCTGCGCCGTCTTGCCGAACGCCAGGGCTTCCGTCTGCGCGAAGAAGTTCGCCATCAGCAGGTCGTGGTGGCGGCCGACGTCGTTGTTCGGCTTCGCGAAGCCGATGAAGTCGGCCGGGATCAGCTTCGTCCCCTGGTGGATGAGCTGGTAGTACGCGTGCTGCCCGTTGGTGCCCGGCGTGCCCCAGACGATCGGCCCCGTCTGGTAGTCGGTGATCTCTCGCCCGTGGCGGTCGACCGACTTGCCGTTGCTCTCCATGTCGAGCTGCTCGACGTACATCGACAGCCGGTCGAGGTACTGGCTGTAGGGCAGGATCGCGACCGTCTCGGCGCCGAAGAAGTCGTCGTACCAGAGGCCGATCAGCCCGAGCGTCATCGGCAGGTTCTGCTCCGGCGGCGCCGTGCGGAAGTGCTCGTCGATCACGCGGAAGCCGGCCAGCATGTCGCGGAAGTGGTCCGCCCCGATCGCGATCATCAGCGACAGCCCGATCGCCGAGTCGTAGCTGTAGCGTCCGCCGACCCAGTCCCAGAACTCGAACATGTTGGCGGTGTCGATGCCGAACTTCGCGACCTCCTGCGCGTTGGTCGACACGGCGACGAAGTGCTTGGCGATCGCGCTCTCGTCGCGGAGCCGTCCGAGCGCCCACTCGCGCGCCGTGTGCGCGTTGGTCAGCGTCTCGAGCGTGGTGAAGGTCTTCGACGAGATGACGAACAGCGTCTCCTCGGGATCGAAGTCGTGCACGGCCTCGACGAAGTCCGTGCCGTCGACGTTCGACACGAAGCGGAACTGCATGTCGCGCGCGCTGAATTGCCTGAGCGCGTCGTACGCCATCGCCGGACCGAGGTCCGAGCCGCCGATGCCGACGTTGACGACGTTGCGGATGCGCTTTCCGGTGTGGCCCTTCCACGCGCCGCTGCGCACGCGCTCGGAGAAGCTCGCCATCCTGTCGAGCACGGCGTGCACGTGCGGCACGACGTTCTCGCCGTCGACCTCGATCACGGCGTCGCGCGGCGCGCGCAGCGCGACGTGCAGCACCGCGCGGTTCTCGGTGACGTTGATCTTGTCGCCGCGGAACATCGCCGCGATGCCGTCGCGGACGCCGGCGCGCCCGGCGAGCGCGCGCAGCAGCCGCAGCGTCTCGTCGGTGATCAGGTTCTTCGAGAAGTCGTAGTAGAGATCTCCCGCCTCGAGCACGAAGCGCGTGCCGCGTTGCGGGTCGCCCGCGAAGAGATTGCGCAGGTGCAGCTCGTCGAGCTTCGCCCTGTGCCGCGCGAGCGCCTGCCACTCGGGCCAGCTCGTCGGGCGCGGCGGTCCCTGCTCGCGGCGCACCGGCGCGCGCTTGGGCGCGGCCGCGCGCTTCGGCACTCGCGTCGCCGCGCGCGTC
>JBFMAS010000421.1:0-8499 GCA_040755575.1 Thermodesulfobacteriota bacterium | reverse complement strand
CGCGGCGCTCGCCGCCGCGCGGCCGCTCGGCATCCCCGTCGTCCAGACCTTCCACGCGCTCGGCATCGTCAAGCAACGCCACCAGGGCGCGAAGGACACGAGCCCGCAGGGCCGGCTCGACGAGGAGCGCACGATCATCTCGCGCGCGCACCACATCATCGCGACCTGCAGCGACGAGGTGAACGAGCTGGTGGAGCTCGGCGCGAGCCCGCGGCGCACGACGGTCGTTCCCTGCGGAGTCGACCTCGATCTGTTCCGCACCGACGGACCGCGCGAGGAGCGACCTCCCGGGCTGCGGCGCATCGTCGCAATCGGCCGGCTGGTCGAGCGCAAGGGCGTCGGCGACGTGATCGAGGCGCTCGCCGAGCTGCCCGACGTCGAGCTCGTGGTCGCGGGCGGCCCGCCCGCGGCGGAGCTCGCCGGGGACCCCGAGGCCGGCCGGCTCGCGGCGCTCGCGCGGAAGCTGCGGGTCGCGAGCCGCGTCGATCTGCGCGGGGGCATCGCGCGCGCCGACGTGCCGCCGCTGCTGCGCTCGGCCGACCTCGCCGTGTGCGTGCCCTGGTACGAGCCCTTCGGCATCGTGCCGCTCGAGGCGATGGCGTGCGGCGTGCCGGTCGTGGCCTCGGCGGTCGGGGGCCTGCTCGACTCCGTGGTCGACGGCGACACCGGCATACACGTCCCGGCGCGCTCGCCACGCGCGCTCGCCGCCGCGTTGCTCGAGCTGCTCCGGGACGAAGACCGGCGTCGCCGCCTCGGCGAGGCAGGCGCGGCGCGTGCCCGCAGGCTGTACGGCTGGGACCGCGTCGGCGCGGCGACGCTGGCGACGTACCGGGGCATCCTCGCGCGCCGCCGGCCGGTCGTGCTCGGCGAGCGCACGCGCGGCGGGGGACGCGCGCTCGCGCGCGTCGCGAACGCGACCATGTCGCGCAAGGCGGCCCAGCATGGACGCTGACGCGAGGCGGCGGCTCCCGGTGCTCGTCACCGGCGGCGCGTCCGGGCTCGGCGCGGCGGTGGTCGACGCCCTGCGCAGCGTCGAGCGCGTCCCCGTCGTGCTCGACCTGCGTCCGCCGGCGAGCGCCGTCGCCGCAGAGCGGGTCGACCTCGCGGACGCACGCGCGGCGGAGGCGGCGACCGCGCGCCTCGCCGAGGGGCACGGCGGGCTGTCGGCCGTCGTGACCGCGGCCGGCATCGACGCGTGCGGGCGGCTCGCCGACGTCCCGGGCGAGCGCTGGGACCGCGTCGTCGCGGTCAACCTGCTCGGCACCGCGGCCGTGGTCCGCGCCGCGTTGCCCTACTTGACGCGCGTGCACGGCAACGTCGTCACCGTCGCGTCGACGCTCGGGCTCCGCGCCGTCAGCGACGCGACCGCGTACTGCGCGAGCAAGTTCGGCGTCGTGGGCTTCACCCGTGCGCTCGCGGTCGAGCTGAAGGGCGAGGTCGGCGTGACGCTGCTCGTGCCGGGCGGCATGCACACGGGGTTCTTCGACGACCGCGAGGAGCGCTATCGCCCGCCGCCCGACGCGAAGCTCAACCGCCCCGGAGACGTCGCCGCCGCGGTGCTGTACGCGCTGCACCAGCCGCCCGGATGCGAGGTCCGGGAGATGGTCGTCTGCCCGTCGCTGGAGTCGTCGTGGCCGTGAGGAGGGAGCGCGAAGCGCGCGCACGTCAGCCGGTGCTGCTGGTGCTGCGTGCCCTCGGGCTCGGCGACCTGCTGACGGCGGTGCCGAGCCTGCGCGCTCTCGCCGCCGCGTCGCGCGGCCACCGCGTGGTGCTCGCGGCGCCGCGCGCGCTCGCGCCGCTCGCGATGCACACGGGCGCCGTCGACGCGGTGGTCGACGCGGCACCGCTCGCGCCGCTGCGCATCGGCCCGCTCCGCCCGGACGTCGCGGTGAACCTGCACGGCCGCGGCCCGCAGAGCCATCGCATGCTCCTCGCGACGCGGCCGCGGCGCTTGATCGCCTTCTCGCACCCCGACGTGCCGGAGTCGGCCGGCGGCGCGACCTGGCGCGCGGACGAGCACGAGGTCGCGCGCTGGTGCCGCCTGCTCGCCGGCGCCGGGATCGCGAGCGATCCCGCGGATCTCGAGCTCGCGCCGCCCGCCGTGCGCCCGCCGCAGGACGCCCGCGGGGCGACGCTCCTCCACCCGGGCGCGAAGGACGCCGCGCGACGCTGGCCTGCCGAGCGCTGGGCGGCGGTCGCGCGTGCCGAGCTCCGCGCGGGCCGCAGCGTGCTGCTCACCGGCGACCAGCGCGAGGCGGAGCTCGCGCACGACGTCGCTCGCCGGGCGGGCCTGCCCGCACGCGCCGTCGTCGCGGGACGCACCGATCTGCTCGGCCTCGCGGCCGCCGTCGCCGACGCGGAGCGCGTCGTCTGCGGCGACACCGGCGTCGCCCACCTCGCGACCGCGCTGCGCACGCCGTCCGTCGTGCTGTTCGGCCCGGTGGCGCCGGCATGCTGGGGACCGCCGGCCGACCGGCCGTGGCATCGCGCCCTGTGGAAGGGACGCGTCGGGGACCCGCACGCGACGGCGCCCGACGCGGGGCTCCTCGAGATCGGCGTCGACGAGGTCGTGGCCGCGCTGGCAGACCTGCCGGAGAAGCGCGCGTCGCTGCGCGCCGTGCGGGCGGGGAGCGGGGCGTGAGCGTCGCGGCGCACCCGCAGCCCGAAGCGCCGCCCCTGCCGCGAGAGATCCAGCTCGAGGTGACGGGCGCCTGCAACCTGCGCTGCCGGATGTGCCTCGTGCGCTACCGGCCGCCGCTCGGACGGCGGACGGCGAGCCTCGACCTGGCCCTGTTCCGGCGCGTCGTCGACGCGCTGCCCGACCTCGAGCGGGTCACGCTGCAGGGCCTCGGCGAGCCGCTGCTGGCGCCCGATCTCGTCGCCATGGTGGCCTACGCCGCAGGACGCGGCATCCGCGTCGGCTTCAACACGAACGGCACCCTCCTCACCCGCGAGCGGGCGCGCGACCTGATCGCTGCAGGGCTCGCCTGGCTGCACGTGTCGATCGACGGCGCGACGGAGGCCACGTACGAGGGCATCCGCGACGGCTCGTCGCTCGCGCGCGTGCAGGCGAACGTCGCCTCGTTGATGGAGGAGATCGCCGGCAGCGGGCGCGGGCTGCCGGACGTCTCGCTGGTCTTCGTCGCGATGCGGCGCAACGTCCGCGAGCTGCCCGACGTCGTGCGGCTCGCGGCCACGTGGGGCGTGCCGCGGCTGCACGTCCAGAACCTGTCGCACTCCTTCAGCGACACGTCGCCCGAGAGCGCGTACCGTGAGATCCGCGACTTCTTCGACGCCGAGGCGCTCTGGCCGAGCCCTCCCGGCGAGCGCGAGGCGAGCATCGCGTTCGCCGCGGCGCGCCGGGCCGCGGAGGAGTGCGGCATCGAGCTGCATCTGCCGCGGCTCGAGAGCGAGCCCGCGGCGCGCGCCCCGGGCTCGCCGGGCTGCGACTGGCCGTGGCGCTCGAGCTACGTGCGGCACGACGGGCGCGTGCAACCCTGCTGCATGCTGATGGGCGACGATCGCGCGATCCAGGGCAGCGTCGCGACGCACGAGTTCCAGGAGGTGTGGCGCGGGTCCGCGTATGCGTCGTTCCGGGCGCAGCTCGAAGGCAGCGAGCCGCCCGCCGTGTGCCGCGGCTGCGCTCTCTACCAGGGGGTGTTCTGAGAACGCACGACGGCTGGCGGCGCGCACGCCGCGTCCTCGCGGTGCGCCTCGACGCCGTCGGCGACGTGCTGATGACGACGCCCGCGCTGCGCGCGCTCACGGAGAGCGCCCGCGGGCGTCACCTCACGCTGCTCACCTCGCGCGCCGGCGCCGCCGCGGCCGCGCTGGTGCCCGAGGTGGACGACGTCCTCGTGCACGACGTCCCGTGGATGAAGGCGACCGCGTCCGACGCGCCGCCCGCGCTCGATCGCGCGCTCGTCCGCCGCCTGCGGCGCGGAGGCTTCGACGCGGCCGTGATCTTCACCGTCTACAGCCAGAGCCCGCTGCCCGCGGCGCTGCTCTGCCGTCTCGCGGACGTCCCGCTGCGCCTCGCGCACTGCCGCGAGAACCCGTACCAGCTGCTGACCGACTGGGTGCCGGAGCCGGAGCCCGAGCGGCTCGTGCGCCACGAGGTGCGCCGGCAGCTCGATCTGGTCGCGAGCGTCGGGTGCACGACGCACGACGAGCGCCTCTCGCTGCGCGTGCCGCCGCGTGCGGCCGCCGCCGCGCGCCGCAAGCTGCGCGCGCTCGGCCTCGAGCCGCACGGGCGCTGGCTCGCGATCCACCCCGGCGCGACGGCTCCTTCGCGCCGCTATCCGGTCGAGGGCTTCGCGGCCGCGGCGCGCGAGCTCGCAGCGGGCGGCTGGGCGCTCGTCTTCGTCGGCGCGCGCGGCGAGCGGGCACTGGTCGACGAGATCCGGCGGCTCGCCGGAGTGCGCGCACACTCGCTCGCGGGCGAGACCGACCTCGCGGAGCTCGCGGCGCTGCTCGCGCTGTCGCCGCTGCTGATCGCGAACAACAGCGGGCCGGTGCACGTCGCGGCGGCCGTCGGCACGCCCGTCGTCGACCTCTACGCGCTCACCAACCCGCAGCACACGCCGTGGCGTACGCCGAGCCGCGTCCTCTCGGCCGACGTACCCTGCAAGTATTGCTACAAGAGCGTCTGCCCCGAAGGGCACAATGCTTGCCTCCGCTCGGTGACACCGGAGGCGATCGTGGTCGCGGTGGGCGATCTGCTCGACGCCACGACCACGTCCGGCGCGACGGCGCTGCACTGAGCGGCGGCGCTCGCGCGTGGCCGCCCTGCCGCACGATGAAGGCGCAACAACAGGCCGCGTCCACGGGCGCGACGACGGAAGAGGTCGCGCGCAGCCTGCACGCGGCGCACCGCGAGGCGATCTACAGCGCGCTCATGACCGGGCTCACCGACCCGTTCATGATCCCCTACGCGCTCGCGCTCGGCGCGTCGAGCCTGCAGGCCGGCCTGCTGAGCTCCGCACGCAACCTGCTGCTCGCCGCCGTGCAGCTGCTGTCGAGCGAGGCCGTCTCCTTCTTCGGCTCGCGCAAGCGCCTCGTGCTCGTCACGGCGAGCCTGCAGGCGCTGCTCTGGCTGCCGATCGCGCTGCTCGGGCTGCTGCCGCGGGACTGGGCGGTGGCGGGCCTGATCGTGCTCTACACGGTCGGCACCGCGAGCGCCGCGCTCGGCGGTCCCGCCTGGGGCAGCTTGATGGCCGAGTACCTCGCGGCCGACGAGCGAGGCAAGTACTTCGGCCACCGCGCGCGTGCGAGCGGCTTCTGGACCACGGTCGCGAGCGCGATCGCGGGCGGTGTGCTGCAGTTCGCTCCGAGCCGCGTCGCCGGCTTCGCCGTGCTGACCCTCGGCGCGGCCGCGAGCCGCCTCGCCTCCTACCGCTGGCTGTCGCAGTTCCACGAGACGCCCTGGCACGAGGCGCCGCACCTGCGCTTCACCTTCTGGGCGTTCATCCGCCAGCTCCGGCGCAGCAACTTCGCACGCTTCTCGGTGAGCCTCGGAGCCTACAATCTCGCCACGCACCTCGCGTCGCCGTACTTCGCGGTCTACATGCTCGAGGAGCTGCACTTCAGCTACGCGAGCTACACCGCGGTCATCCTCGCCGGCTCGGTGACGGGCTTCATGACGAGCCGCTGGTGGGGCGCCGTCGGCGACGAGTACGGCAACCGCGCGGTGCTGCGCTGGACGGTGATCGGCGCGAGCGTGCTGCCGGTCCTCTGGCTGGTGGCCGACCACCCGCTCTGGTTCGTCCTCCTGAACGTCACCGGCGCGTTCCTGTGGAGCGGACTCGCCCTCTCCTCGGTGAACTTTCTTTACGACGCTTGCAGCCCGCCCAAGCGCCACACCTGCCTCGCCTACTTCAACGTGGTCAACGGCGTCGGCATCAGCCTGGGCGCGTTCCTGGGCGGCGTGATCGCCACCTGGGTGCCGCTCATCGACCGCAGCGGCTACGCGACGGTGTTCTGCGTCTCGGCGCTGCTGCGCGCCGTGGCCGGGGTCGCGTTCCGCAGCTTCGTGCGCGAGGTCCGCGAGGCGCGCCACATCGGGCTGCGCGAGGTCGTGCTCGACTTCTTCGGACAGACCCTCGAGCAGGTGCTCGGCTTCTTCTCCGTGAAGCCGGAGGTCGAGCTCGGGGGACGCCGGCGTCGCTTCGGCCGCCGTCGGCGGCGCAAGGCCCACCCGCCGGCTGCCTGATCGCTCAGCCGTGCGCGCGCCTGGTCCGATCGACCGCCGCCGACCGGACCAGGTGCAGCTCGGCACGGCCGCGGCGCAGGCGCTGCGGCTCGGGACGCTGCGTGCGCTGCGAGCGGCGCCGCTGCGTGGCACGCGTGCGCGTCACGCGCAGCCGCGCCTCGATGGAGACGAACAGCACCGCAAGAAGGGCCGCACCGATGATGAGATAGGTCATTGTCCCCCTCGTCCTCCGTGCCGCGGTCGCCGCGAAGGGTTGCAAGCCGGACGAACAAACTACCGGCGGGCGCCGTCGCCGCTCCCTGCCGTCCGACGCACGCCGAATGGAACGACCCTTGCAACTTCGAGGCCGCGGCCCCGGACGGAGTCAAACAGCGAAGAACGGGAGAGAAAGATGAGTCCGGACGACACGCGCGACGAGGGCAGCGTCGGCTGCGGGCACGCGGCCTGCCTGTGCGCCGCCGGCGAGAGCGGCTACTGCAGCGCATTCTGCGAGCAGGCCGGCGACGCGATCGACGAGGACGAGGGCGCGATCGAAGGTGTCTGCGGCTGCGGTCATGCCGACTGCGCCGCCGCATGAGCGAGGAAGGAGACGCGGCGCCGCAGCGCCGCAGCGCACGCTCCGAGCCCGCCGCCGGGCAGGCGTCCGGCGGACGGATCGCGGCGGCGGCGCGCGCGGCGCTCGGCCTGCGGCTGCGTCCGGAGCAGAAGCAGGCGGTCGAACGGGTCGTCGCCGGCCGCGACACCCTGTGCGTGATGCCGACGGGCTCGGGCAAGTCCGCCATCTACCAGGTGGCGGCGACGCTCGTTCCGGGCGCGACGCTGGTGGTCTCGCCGCTGATCGCGCTGCAGCGTGACCAGGTCGAGTCGCTGGAGGAGAGCGAGGCGGGCGAGGCGGCGGCGGTGAACTCGCTGCAGACGGGTTCCGCGCGCGGTGCCGCGCTCAGGGGCCTGCGCGCGGGCCGCATCGAGTTCCTCTTCGTCTCGCCGGAGCAGCTCGCCAACGAGGACGTTCTCGCGCGCCTCCGGCGCGCCCAGCCGTCGCTGCTGGTCGTCGACGAAGCGCACTGCATCAGCCAATGGGGCCACGACTTCCGTCCGGACTACCTGCAGCTCGGCAAGGTCGCGCAGCGGCTCGGACGCCCGACCATCCTCGCCTTGACGGCGACCGCCTCGCCGAGGGTCCGCGAGGACGTCATCCGCCACCTCGGCATGCGCGAGCCGCACGTCCTCGTGCAGGGATTCGATCGTCCGAACATCTGGCTCGGCGCGACGAGCCATCCCGACGAGGCGCACAAGCTCGACGCGCTCCTCGCGTACGTCAAGCAAGCAGACAAGCCCGGCATCGTCTACGTCGGGACGCGACGCCTGACGACCACCGTCCGCGACGCGCTCGAGGGCGCGGGCGTGAGCCCGATCGCATATCACGCGGGCATGTCGGCCGCAGAGCGCGAGTGGGCGCACGGCGCCTTCATGCCGTCTCGCGAGGCGGTGATGGTCGCGACCAACGCCTTCGGGATGGGCATCGACAAGCCGGACGTGCGCTTCGTCGTCCACTACACGCCGAGCGACTCGCTCGACTCGTACTACCAGGAGATCGGCCGCGCCGGGCGCGACGGCGGCGTCGCGCAGGCGCTGCTCCTCTATCGACGTCAGGACCTCGCGCTGCACAGGTTCTTCGCCGGCGCCGGACGCCTGACCGCGGCCGACGTCGAGCGGGTGCTCGACGCTCTCGCCGCCGGCGAGCCGCCGGCACGCAGGAAGGCGCTCGCCGGGTTGACCGGGCTGTCGCAGCTGAAGGTCACCCGCGCGGTGCACGCGCTCGCGGAGCTGGGGGCCGTCGAGCTGACGGCGGTCGGCCGGGCGACCCTGCGCGAGAGACCCGCGGAGCGCGGCGAGACCGCGCGCGACGCGCTCGCCCTCCTCGCACGTCGCCGGGATGCCGAGAGCGCGCGCCTCGAGCTGCTGCACGCGTACGCCGAGACGTCGACCTGCCGGCGCGCGATGCTGCTGCGCTACTTCGGCGAGGACGCGCCGGACCGCTGCGGCTTCTGCGACAGCTGCGACAGCGGGCGCTCCGAGCGCGTGGCAGCGCGGCTCGCGGTCGCCGTCGTGCCGGGACCGCGAGTGCGAGCGACTGCGCGGCAAACCGCCGCAGCCGCTCGCGCGGCGCGGTCGCCGCGGCAGCGCCCGGCGACCGCCGCGGCCTTTGCGCCGGGCACGTGGGCGGAGCACCGGGCCTTCGGGCGTGGCATGGTGGTGGGCCGCGACGGCGACCACGTCGAGATCGC
>JBFMAS010000420.1:0-4569 GCA_040755575.1 Thermodesulfobacteriota bacterium | reverse complement strand
GACCCCGTCGCTCGTGCGGACTGGCGCGGCGCCGCGGACCGGGTGCGCGCGGCGACGGGCGCCGGGGCGCTCGCGGTCGTCGCGCCGCCGCACCAGCTCCTGCCGCTCGCGTACCACCTGTCGCCCGAGGCGTTCGCCGACCAGCGGCGCCTCGCCGAGCGGCTGCGCGCCGAGCGCGTGATCGCGCTCGCGAGCCCGGGCGACCTCGTCGCGATGCTGCCGCCGAGCCCGCCGCCCGTGCTCGTCGTCATGACCGAGGCGAGCGCGACCCGGCACGCGGACCTCGCCGCCGCGCTGGCCGCGGGCGGCCTCGCGCCCGTCGCGAGCGAAAGGCTCGAGGGTCTGGTGCTGTTGCGCTTCGCCCGCGCCGGCGGCTGACCGCTCCGGCGCGCCCGCGCCTCAGGACTCGAGCGCCTTCGCGACCGGGCAGTCCTCGTCGGGACACGCGCCGTAGTCGCACATCCGGCACACGGCGAGCGCGTGCGCCTCGTCCTCGACCAGCGCGGTCAGCGCCTTCGCGACCAGGCGCCCGAGCGTCTGCTGCTCGCGCGGCGTGAGCGCGGCGAGCGCGCGGCGCAGCGCCGCCTCGCGCTTGCGCAGCACGCCCTTCGCGGCGCTCGCGCCCGCCGGCGTCAGGCGCAGCGGCCGGGCTCGCCGGTCGCGGCCCTCGCCGCGCACGACGAGCCGCCGCTCCTCGAGGCGGTCGACCACGCGCACGCAGCCCGGGTGCGAGAGCCGCAGCGGCTTGCGCAGGGCGTCGATCGGCTCGCCGCCGTACTTCGACAGGTGGACCAGCGCCGCCGCGGCCTGCGGCCCGGCGCGACCGTCGAGCGCCGCCTGGACGCCGTCGGTGACGGCCTGCGCGAAGGCGCCGACGACGTTGGCGACGGTCTCGGTCTTCACGTCCGCCGTTGTATGCGCTTCGCATATGATCGTCAAGCGCGCTCTTGCGTCGTCTCGCGCGCCGTGATGGACATATGCGTGTCGCATACGTTTGAACGGAGGACGGTCGCATGACGCGCGCAAGGAAGATCACCATCGGCTCGGCCGCCGCGCTGGCGCTGCTGGTCGCAGCGGGGTTCGCCGCGACCGCATACCTCGGCCGCGCACGGCCGGGGCACAACGTCGACCGGGGCGGGATCGCGCTCCAGGGATGGGACCCGGTGAGCTACTTCCCCGAGGGCGGCGCCGAGCCGCGCCAGGGCGACGCCGGCATCACGGCGGAGCACGAGGGGCGGCGCTACCGCTTCGTCTCGACGGCGAACCGCGACCGCTTCGTCGCCGACCCGGGGCGCTACGAGCCGCAGTACGGCGGCTGGTGCGCCTACGCGGTCGCCAACGGCTACAAGTTCGAGGTCGACCCGCAGAGCTACCTCGTCGAGGACGGCCGGCTGCTGCTCTTCTACCGCGGCATGCTGGGCGACGCGCGCGAGGAGTTCCAGAACGAGGGCGTCGCGCAGGGCGTCGCGAAGGCCGACGCCAACTGGCCGGCCCTCGCGAACGAGGAGTGAGACATGGCGATCGACGTCACGATCCGGCCGGCGCGCCCGGCGGACGTCGGGCCGGCGGTCGACCTGCTGCGGCGCCAGCTCGACGAGCACGGCATCGCGCTCGGCGACGACGCGCTCGAGCGCTCCGTCCGTGCGCTGAGCGAGCGGCCGGAGCTCGGCCGCGTCCTGGTCGCAACCCGCGACGGCGCGGTTGCGGGCGTCGCGGTGCTGTCGTTCCTGTGGACGCTCGAGCACGGCGGCCCCGGCGCCTGGCTCGACGAGCTGTACGTCGAGCCCGCGCAGCGTCGCTGCGGGATCGGCCGGCGCCTGACCGAGGCCGCTCTCGAGGTCGCCGCCGCGCACGGCGCGGTGGCGCTCGATCTCGAGGTCGAGGACGGCCACGAGGCTGCGGAGCGCCTCTACCGGAGCATGGGCTTCCAGCGGCACCGGCGCGTGCGCTGGGCGCGCCGTCTCGACGAGCGACGCCCGGCCGCGAGCTCGAGCGCCGGCGCGGGACGCCGGCCGTTCGCGTCGCTCGACCACTTGTCGCTCGGCGTGAACGACCTCGCCCGCGCGAAGCGCTTCTACGACGCCGCGCTCGCGCCGCTGGGCCTGGTGGCGCACCAGCAGATCCCGAGCGAGGTCGGCTACGGACCGCCCGGCGAGCCGCCGCAGGAAGGATACGCGTTCTACATCGGCTTCGAGGACCCGGCCGAGACGCGCCCGGTCGCGCCGAGCGCGGGCTACCACGTCGCGTTCAACGCGCCGAGCCGCCAGGCGGTGCGCGACTTCCACGCCGCGGCGCTCGGCGCCGGCGGCCGTGACCGCGGCGCACCGGGGCTCAGGCCACGCTACCACGAGTCGTACTACGGCGCGTTCGTCATCGACCCCGATGGGCACCACGTCGAGGCGGTCTGCCACGCGCCGGAGGAATGACGCGGCCGCTCGCTCCGCGACCGCGTGCCGCACGACGCCGGCGGCCGCGCGTCTCGAGCGGCCGCCTGCGGCTCGTCAGCCGCCGTCGGGCTCGGCGGCCTTCGCGGCGCGCTCGAGGCCGAAAGCCTTGATCAGGTTGTAGACGTGCGAGCGTGTGATCTCGAGCCGGCGCGCCGACTCCTGGACGTTCCAGCCCGTGTCCTCGAGGGTGCGCCGGAGGAGATCCGCCTGGAAGCGCCGCGTCGCCTCCTGGAAGGTGAGGCGCTCGGCCTCGTCGCCGCCGCGGTCCTCCGCGGCGCGAGCGTCGCGGAACAGGTGCGCGCGCTCGACCGACAGCGACCCCGAGCCCACGGCCCGGATCACCGCCGCCTGCACCGTGTGCGCGAGCTGGCGGACGTTGCCCGGCCACTCCGCGGCCTGCAGCGCGCGCAGCGCCTGGTCCGAGAGCGTGGCGTGCGCCAGGCGGTGCCGCGCACACGCCTCGGCGCAGAAGTACAGCGCCAGCTCCGGGATGTCCGTCCTGCGCTCGGCGAGCGTCGGCATGCGGATCGGCAGGACGTCGAGGCGGTAGTAGAGGTCCTCGCGAAACCGGTTCGCCCCGACGGCGCCGAGCAGGTCGGCGTTGGTCGCCGCGATGACGCGCACGTCCGCGCGCTCGGGCCTCGCGCCGCCGAGCGGGTAGTACTGCCGCGCCTGGAGGAGCTGCAGCAGCTTCGCCTGCGCGGACAGCGGCAGCTCGCCGATCTCGTCGAGGAACAGCGTGCCGCGGTCGGCTGCGGCGACCTTCCCTTCGATGCGTCGCGACGCCGTCGAGTGCGAGCCGGGCAGCGCACCGAACAGCTCGCTCTCGACCAGCGTCTCGGGGATCGCGGCGCAGTTGAGCTCGACGAACGCCCGGCCGGCGCGCGGGCTGTTGTCGTGGATGACGCGAGCGATCTGGCTCTTGCCGGTGCCCGAGTCGCCCGTGAGCAGCACGTCGACGTCGAGAGGGGCGGCGAGCGCCGCCTCGCGCAGCACAGCCGCCAGAGCACCGCTCCGTCCGACGATCCCCGTCAAGCGCAGACGCTCGCGCAGCGACCTGGTCTCGTCGAGCGCCTCGCGCGACAGGCGACGCGCGACCAGGCGGTCGGCGAACGGAGCGACGTGGCGCGCGAAGGTCTCGACCTCGCCGCGATCGGCCTCGCCGAACGCGCCCGGCTCGAGACGGCGCTGCAAGTACAGGAAGCCGATCGGCGGGCTGCCGATCGGCGCGCACAGCACCGCCTGGATCCTGCCCAGCCGCACGCTCTCGAGGTCACCGAACCGGCTGTCGGTCAGCGCCGAGCTGGTGACGATCGTCTGCCCGGTCTGGACCGCCTCCGCGATGATGCCGCTCGACATCGCCCCCCGGACCGCTGCGATCTCGTGCTCCGAGAACCCGTGCGCCGTCCACCACGTCGGGGCGTCGCTCGCCGCACCCTCGCCGGTGACCTCGAGGTAGCCCTGATGGGCGCCGACGAGCGCGGTCACCATGCGCAGCGCCTCGTCGAGGAACGGCTCGAGCTCGTCACACGACCCGAGATCGAGCAGGCGGCGGTAGAGGTCGCGCTCGCGCGACACCCGCTCGTCGTTCGATTGCCTTGACGCGTCCACTTGCTGGCGCCTGCCGGCGACTATCACCGCCGGTGAGCCCGGGCAACGAGCCGACTGTCTCGTTTTCTTGACGCTGACCAGGCGCGGTGCCAGATGCAGTGCACAGGTCGCGTTCCCGGAGCGTCGCTCGCGCCGCCGGAAGGCCCGCGCGTGCGACGGTCGGGCCGCCTCCGGACGCGGGCACCCGCATTGCTCTGCCTCCGCTCGGCTCGGAAACGAGCCCGGAAGGAACACGACGATGTGGTTTCCCATCATACCGGTGCCGAGCGGAGCGCCGATCCCGCTGCCGATCACGTACGACCTCGCGAGCTTCCTGCCGGTGAGCCCGCTGGTGTTCGTGCCGATCGGGTTCGCGCTCCTGCTGCTCGGCATCCTGGCAGCGGCGCGCGGCGCGAAGCGCCGCCACGAGGCGACGGCCGCCGCGGCGGCGCGGGGGCGAGGCGTCCCGCCCGAGGTGCCGCACGCGGCGTGATCGTCGCCGCCCGGCCGAGACCGCCGCGTTCGGTCTCGG
>JBFMAS010000419.1:0-14328 GCA_040755575.1 Thermodesulfobacteriota bacterium | reverse complement strand
GCGCGGCCGATGGGTGAGGGCGGCGGCGCTCGCGGCGGCGGCGGCGGACCCCGCGGGGGCGCCTCGCGCGGCGGCGGCGGCGGGGGCGGCGGCCGGCGCTACTGATCGAACGAGGCGCTGCTAGCCGGCGAGCACGTCGCGCATCGAATAGAGACCGGGTGCGCGGCCGCTGAGCCAGCGTGCGGCGCGCAGCGCGCCGGCAGCGAACGCCTCGCGGCTCTGCGCGCGGTGCGTGAGCTCGACGCGCTCGCCGATGCCGAAGAAGTGTACCGTGTGGTCGCCGACGACGTCGCCGCCGCGCAGCGCGAGCACGCCGATCTGCTCCGCCGGGCGCTCGCCGACCATCCCCTCCCGGCCGTAGACCGCCCAGTCCTCGAGGCGCGCGCCACGGCCGCGGGCGGCGGCACGCGCGAGCGCGAGCGCCGTCCCCGACGGCGCGTCCTTCTTCTTGCGGTGGTGCGTCTCGCTGACCTCGACGTCGAACCCCGCCCCGAGCCGGCGCGCCGCCTCCTCGACCAGCTCGAGCAGGACCGTCACGCCGGAGCTCATGTTGGGCGCCTGCAGGCAGGCGGTGCGCGCCGCGAGCCGCTCGACCTCGTCCTGCTGCGCGGCGGTGAAGCCCGTCGTGCCGAGCACCACGGCGAGGCCCCGCTCGGCGGCCTCGCGCAGGTGCGCGAGCGACGCCTCCGGCGCCGTGAACTCGATCAGCACGGCGCCGGCGCCCGCCGCCGGCAGGGCCGAGGTCAGAACGACGCCGGTCTCGGGGACGCCGGCGAGGCGGCCGAGGTCGGTGCCGAGGTCGGGATGGCGCGGCGCCTCGACGCCGCCGGCCAGCCGCAGCCCCGGATCCTGCACCGCGAGCGACACCAGCACGCGGCCCATCCGGCCCGCCGCGCCGGCGATCACGACAGGGACCCGCGCGGAGCTCATCGCGTGGCGAGGCGAGCGCCGCACGCCGCGAGCGCGTCGCGCAGGCGCGCTCGCGGGCCCGCCGTCATCGGCAGCAACGGCAGGCGCAGCTCGTCGCGGCAGCGGCCGAGCATCGCGAGACCCGCCTTCACCGGGATCGGGTTGGTCTCGAGGAAGCACGCCCGCATCACCGGCAGCACCCCGTAGTGGATCCGCCGGGCCTCGTCCCAGCGTCCCGCGAGAGCCGCCTCGGTGAGGCGCGCCATCTCCGCGGGGATCACGTTCGCGACGGCCGAGATGACGCCGACGCCCCCCATCGCGATCGTCGTCAGCGTGAGCGAGTCCTCGCCGGAGAGCACGGCGAAGCCGTCGCCGCACGCGGCGATGGTGTCGATCACGCGGTCGAGCGAGCCGGTCGCCTCCTTGACGCCGACGATGCGCGGGACCTCCGCGAGGCGGGCCAGCGTCTGCGGCTCGATCGTCGAGCCGGTGCGCCCGGGAATGTTGTAGACGATCAGCGGCAGGCCGGTCGCGTTCGCGACGGCCCGGTAGTGCTCGACGATCCCGTCCTGCGTCGGCTTGTTGTAGTAGGGCGAGATCAGCAGCGCGCCGGCGGCACCCGCACGCTCCGCCTCGCGCGTCAGGCGGATCGCCTCGGCGGTCGAGTTCGACCCGGTGCCCGCGATGACGGGTACGCGCCCGGCCGCGGTCCTGATCACCGCCGCCACCACCTCGACGTGCTCGTCGTGCGTCAGCGTCGCGGACTCGCCCGTCGAGCCGCACGGCACGAGCGCCTTCTGCCCGGACGCGATCTGCCACTCGACCAGCTCCTCGAGCGCCGGGTAGTCGATCGCGCCGTCCTTGAACGGGGTCGCCAGCGCGACCATCGAGCCGCGCAGCCAGGCGAGATCGCCGCTCATACCTCCACCTCCCCCGAGAACACCTCGGTCGCCGGGCCGGTCATGTAGACGTGCCCGTCGGACTCGCGCCACTCGATCCCGAGGCTGCCGCCGAGGAGCTCGATCTCGACCCGGCGCGGCGCGCGGCCGGTGAGGTGGGCGGCGACCGCGACGGCGCATGCGCCGGTGCCGCAGGCGGCGGTCTCGCCGGAGCCGCGCTCCCAGACCCGCATGCGCAGCCGCGGCGACGGCGCCGGCCCGAGCAGCTCGACGAACTCGACGTTGACGCGCTTCGGGAAGAACGGATCGGTCTCGATGCGCGGCCCGAGCGTCGTCACGGGCGCGCTCGCGGTGTCGCCGACGAACAGGACGCAGTGCGGATTGCCCATCGAGACGCAGGTGATGCGCTCGGTCTCCCCGTCGACCTCGAAGGGCGCGTCGACCACGCGGCCCTCCGCCCGCACCGGGATCGCGGCGCCGTCGAGGATCGGCTCGCCCATGTCGACCGTCACGCTCTCGACGCGGCCGTCGCGTGCCTCGAGCGCGAGCGTCTTGACGCCGGCGTCGGTCTCGATCGAGAGCTCCGGCTTGCGCGCGATCCCGTGCTCGTAGGCGTACTTCGCGACGCAGCGGATGCCGTTGCCGCACATCTCGCCGCGGCTGCCGTCGGCGTTGTACATCTCCATCCGGCAGTCGGCGACGTCGGACGGGCGGATCAGGATGAGCCCGTCCGAGCCGATGCCGGTGCGCCGCGGGGAGACCAGGCGCGCGACGCGCGCGGGATCCTCGACCCGGTGCGCGAACGCGTCGACGTACACGTAGTCGTTGCCGATCCCGTGCATCTTGGTGAAGGGCAGACGCATCCCGGCCTTGATACCAGCGTCCTCCGAGCGGTGCCAGAAAAGACGGCCGGCCGCGCGGCGCCCGACTTTCGACGGACGTCGAGGCCCGGCGGCGGCCGCGCCTTGAACCGGCGCGTGCCGGGTGGCACTGAGAGCCCGATGACCGACTCCCCGCTCTCGACCCGCAGCGAGCTCGCGCGCCTCGCGGCCCAGATCGGTACGCCCTTCTACTTCTACGACGCGGCGGCGATCGCCGACCGCGTCGCGCGCGTTCGGGAGCAGACCGCGGCACCCGGGCTCCAGGCGCGCTACGCGATGAAGGCCTGCTCCGCGCACCTCGTGCTGAAGGCGATCCGCAAGGCCGGCCTGTGGATCGACGCCGTGTCGGGCAACGAGGTGCTGCGCGCGAAGCGCGCCGGCTTCACGATGGGGAACGAGCCGCCGGTCGTCCTGCTCACCGCGGACGTGTTCCGCGACAACGCGCTCGCGGTGGTGCGTGAGGAGCACGTGCTGCCGAACATCGGCTCTCCCGGCCAGCTGCGCGAGCTCGCGGCGGCGGGCTACCGCGGCCCGATCGGGCTGCGCGTCAACCCCGGCTTCGGCCACGGCCACGTCCAGGAGTGCGACACGGGTGGCCCGAGCTCGAAGCACGGCGTGTGGATCGACGACGCACGCGAGGTCGCCGACCAGGCGCGGCGTGCCGGCCTGTCCGTCGTGCTGCTGCACGCGCACGTCGGCAGCGGGCCGCAGGTCGACGAGCTGTACGCGAACCTGCAGCGCCTCGTGCGGGAGCTCGGCGAGCTGCTGCCGAGCCTCGCCGACTGCCGGGCGGTCAACGTCGGCGGCGGCATCCCGCACTCGTACCGCGACCCGAGCCTCGTGCCGGACCTCGCACCGCTCGGCCGCATCCTGCGCGAGTCGCGGGCGCACTTCTGCGAGCGCGCGGGGCGCGAGATCCGGGTCGAGATCGAGCCCGGCCGCTTCTTCGTCGCCGCCGCCGGCACGCTCGTCGCGCGCGTGACCGACGTCAAGCATACGCGCAGCAACGAGAAAGGGAAGGGGCAGGGCTTCGTCATGGTCGACGCCGGCTTCTGCGACCTCGTCCGCCCGGCGATGTACGGGTCCTTCCATCGCATCTCGGTGGTGAGCGACGAGCCGGGGGCGTTCGCGCCGTTCGCGGTCGCGGGCCCGCTGTGCGAGTCGGGCGACGTCTTCACCCGCGATGCGGCCGAGCTGATCGAGCCGCGCGAGCTGCCGTCGCCGCGGCCCGGCGACTTCGTCCTGCTGCACGACGCGGGGGCGTACGGCGCGTCGATGAGCTCGAACTACAACTCGCTCGGGCGCGTGCCGCAGGTCTGGTGGGAGGGCGGCCGCGCGACGTTGATGTCGCGGCGCGAGACCATCGACGACGTCGTCGCGACCGAGTGCGAGGTGCCGCTCTCGGCCTAGGCCGAGCGGCCACGCGCTCCGCCGCGCCTACGTGCCGTGTCCGGCGGCGGCCTTCGTGCGCGCGACCAGCAGCGTGACCTTCTGCGTCAGCACCGCCTCGCCGCGCGGGCTCTCGAGCGAGTCCTGCAGGACGACGACGCCGCGATCGGGCTTCGTCCGCGACGGCCGCTTGTCGATGCACGCGGTCCAGTAGGTCAGCTCCTCGCCCGGGCGCGCGGCGTTCGGCAGACGCACCTCGTCCTTGCCGAGCATCGCGAGCGTCTCGATCGGGTCCGCCATGTCGAAGAACAGCCGCGTGCAGATCGCGAACAGGTGCAGCGAGCACAGCGTGAGCCCGCCGTAGATCGAGCGGCGCGCCGCCTCGTCGTCGACGTGGTGCGGCTGCGGCTCGAACCGGCGCGCGAGCTCGATCGCCTCCTCGCGGGACGGCGTGCACCGTCCGACCAGGAGCCGTTCGCCGACGACGAGATCGTCGAAGCGCCGCACGCTCGTCGCCGCTACGGGATCGCGCCCGGGATCGTGCGCACCACGTCGGCGCTCTCGGCCGGCGGGCTCGAGTACTCGTCGAAGGTCATCGCGACCACCTGGTAGCGGCACGGGATCCCGAGCGGCGCGTCCGCGTCGAGCATCGAGAAGGTGCTCGCCTTGCGGAAGCGCTGCTGGTCCGTCACCGGCACCTTGGCGACCTGGTGGAACGTCGTCTCGGGCTGGCAGGCGCGCAGGACGAGGAACTGCGCGAGGTCGTCGAGCGGCTCGCCGTCGACGTACTCGCGCGGGCGCCGCCACGTCACCTTGACGCCGTCGGGCGAGCTCTCGACCTCGACCGGATCCGCGCTGCGCGGGATCACGTACTCCGGCGGGCGCGGCGGGCCGACACGGCCGCAGCTCGCGACGGCGCCGAGCAGCGCGAGCGCGAGCCACGCCGCTGGAACGATGCGTGCGCGGGCCACGTGCGTCATCGCTCGGTCCCTCGCTTGGTCCCGCGCTTGGCCCCGCGCGCGTGCGCACGTCGCGGCGCCGCCCGCCGGGCACGCGCCCTCGCTCGGACGCGCGGCGCGAAGCCGTCCGCCTCGAGCGACGCGAGCCGGCGCTCGACGCTGGCGCGCGCCGTGCCGCCCGGGAGCTTGCGGCGCGCGAGCGCGGCGTCGAGCGTGAGGCTCCGACGCGCGCGCCCGTCGAGCAGCGGCGAGAAGCTCGCCAGCTCCTTGGCGGACAGGCTCTCGAGCTCGCGTCCCTGGTCGACGCACCAGCGCACCACGTTGCCCACCACCTCGTGCGCCTGACGGAAGGGCAGGCCACGCTCGACGAGGTGGTCGGCGAGCTCCGTCGCGAGGGCGAAGCCGCCCGCCGCGGCGCGCAGCACGCCGCGCGCGATCGTGAGCCGCGGCAGCATGCGCTCGAGCACGGTCAGCGAAGCGCGCAGCGTGTCGACCGCGTCGAACAGCGGCGGCTTGTCCTCCTGCAGGTCGCGGTTGTAGGCGAGCGGCAGGCCCTTCAGCAGCGTGAGCAGCGCGACCAGCGCGCCGTACACGCGGCCGGTCTTGCCGCGCACCAGCTCGGCGACGTCGGGGTTCTTCTTCTGCGGCATCATCGAGCTGCCGGTCGCGAACGCGTCGGGGAGCTCGAGGAAGCCGAACTCCGCGGACGACCAGAGCACGATCTCCTCGCCGAGCCGCGAGAGGTGCATCGCCAGGATCGCTCCGGCGGCGAGGAACTCGACGACGAAGTCGCGGTCGGACACGGCGTCGAGCGAGTTCTCGCTGATCCCCTCGAAGCCGAGCTCGGCCGCGACGCGGCGGCGGTCGAGCGCGAAGCCGGCGCCGGCGAGCGCGCCCGAGCCGAGCGGCAGGACGTTCAGGCGCCGGCGTGCGTCGAGCAGGCGCGAGCGGTCGCGCAGCAGCATCTCGACGTAGGCGAGCCAGTGGTGCGCGAGCAGCACCGGCTGCGCCCGCTGCAGGTGCGTGTATCCGGGCATGACGACGTCGAGGTCGCGGCGCGCGCGCTCGACCAGCGCGTCGACCAGCCGGCCGACGCCGGCGACCATCGCGTCGACCTCGTCGCGCAGCCAGAGCCGCAGGTCGGTCGCGACCTGATCGTTGCGGCTGCGGCCGGTGTGCAGCTTGCCGCCGACCGGCCCGACGAGCTCCGTGAGGCGGCGCTCGACCGCCATGTGGACGTCCTCGTCGGTCGGCCGGGCGCGGAAGCGCCCGGCCTCGATCTCGCGCAGCACCTTCGCCAGGCCGCGCTCGATCGTCGCGGCCTCGCGCGGGCTCAGCAGGCGCGCGCGCGCCAGTGCGTGCACGTGCGCGATCGAGCCGCGCACGTCGTGCACCGCCATGCGAAGGTCGGTGCGCAGCGAGCTGGTGAACTGCTCGACGGCGGGATCGGTGGGCTCGCGGAAGCGGCCGCCCCACGGCTTGCGGGCGCCGTTCCGTGCGGTGCGCTTGCTCGGGGCCGGCATCGCGCTGCGCTTACCACGCTGCTGCGACGCGCTCCATGCGTGCGGACGGCTACGCGACGCCGTTTCCTCGCGCGAGGAACTCGAGCAGCGTGCGCGTGTTCCGGTCGCGGTCGCGGCCGAGGACGAAGCGGTAGGGCCGCACGCGGGCGAGGAGCTGCAGCGCGCTCGCGGTGCGCGACGCGACGACGCCGCTCTGGCCGGCGAGCTCCCAGGCGCCGCGCTCGAGCAGGAACTCGAGGCCCTGGTACACCCCGAGGCCGACGACCATGTACTTGACGAGCGCGCGGAACGCGGCCGGGTTCGAGGTCGGGACGATTGCCGAAACGGCGCCCGAGTTGCGCTCGCCGACCAGCAGCACCTTCGCGGGCACGACATCGCCGATCCGGCCGCGGAAGTACTCGAGGTCGATCAGCGTCTTCGGGTCGAACTCCATGCGGCGCACGGTGCGGAGATACTGCGGGGGGATCTCCGGGCGCTCCTCCGGCCGGACGCCGAGGCGAAGCGGGAACGGCAGCAGGCGCCCGCGCCGGTCGACGAGCGGCGTGTCCTCGCTGAGCAGGAAGAAGCCGGGCCGCGACAGGAGCTCGAGCGCCAGCGTGCTCTTGCCGCCCCCCGACGGCAGCAGGAGCAGGATCCCCTGGCCGCGATGGCTCACCCCGAGCGCGTGCACGCGGTGCAGGCCGCGCGCGTCGAGGTGCTGGCCGACCGTCGAGAGCAGGAAGAGATAGGCGATCTCGTGCGCCAGGTCCGGGTCCGGGCAGTGCACGACGCAGCTCCGGTCGCGCCGGTCGAGCACCGCGAGGCCCCTGCCGAAGTAGTCGAGGTAGGTCGTCACGCCGTCGGTGAAGGAGACGTTGCGCGGCGTGAAGACGGACGCGGGCAGGGCCGGCACGCATTCCCATGGCGGCTCCTCCAGGCGGATCTCGACGCGCACGTCGGCGCTCGCGACCGCGGCGCGGCGGCGGAAGAACGCGAAGTCGCGCCGCAGCTGGTCGACGAGCTCGGCCGGGTGCCCTTCGACCGCCACCGTCAAGCCATAGAAATCGAAGCCCTCCTCGGCTTCCGGCGGGGCATCCGGGCTCCGCAAGGCGGAAGCCCCGTTCGCCGTGTCGGTGGTTGCCTCGCACGGCACGGCGGCCGGCGTGTCGGTCTGCTGCCAGTCGTCCGGTAAGAAAACCACGCGGTGGCCTGCTGCTTTACTCGAATCGCGGCACCCGGGGAAGCGCAGCCGGGTCGCCGTCCGCATGCCGGGGCTTGCGTTGCTCGACCGGCGACGCCCGTGGTAGCCGGGCAGGAACGCTCGATGGACCAGGGAGCGGCACGAGTCGACCTCGCGCGCATCGTCGATGCCGTCGGCTCGGTGCCGCGCGTCGCGTACGAGGACGTGCACGTCTACCCCCTTTCGGCGCTCGACTTCTCGCCCGCGCCGGGCCTCACGCGGCCCGCAGCCGGCGCCGGGCCCGTCAAGCTCTACGTCCACGTCCCGTTCTGCAACTACGCGTGCACCTTCTGCTTCTACGCGAAGCGGGTCGGGACGCCGCGGCGCGAGATGGAGCGCTACGTGCGCGCGGTGCTGGGCGAGCTCGACGCGCTGCCGCAGGGCGGCGTGCTCGGCCAGCTCTACGTCGGCGGCGGCACGCCGACCGCGCTGCCTGCCGACCTGCTCGACGAGCTGCTGGCGGGCGTCTTCGATCGCCTCGCCCGCGCGCCGCGCGCGAGCTTGACGGTCGAGAGCTCGCCCGAGTCGCTCACCGAGGCGCACGCCCGGGTGCTGCAGGCGCGCGGCGTGCCGCGCGTCAGCATGGGTGCCGAGACGCTCGATCCGGCGGTCCTGGCCACGATCCGGCGCGGCCACGGCGCGCGGCAGGCGCTCGACGCCTGCTCGCTGCTCGTCGAGAGCGGCTTCTACGTCAACGTCGACCTGATCTACGGCCCGCCGGGGCAGAGCGAGGCGAGCTTCCGCGCCGACCTCGAGGCCTTGACCGGGCGGCGCCCCAACTCGGTGACGCTGTACAACCTGCGGCTCAACGAGAAGACGCCGCTCGCGCGCGTGGTCGACGAGATCGACCGGCTCGACGTGGCGCGGCTCGTACGCTGGCGTGCGTTCGTCCGTGAGGTCGCGGTCGAGCTGGGCTACGTGCAGACCCGCTGGCACACCTGGGTGCGGCGGCACGATCCGGAGGTCGCCTACGACCGCGCGCCGTGCGTCGACGGCTACGGCGCGGGACGCCAGCTCGGCGTCGGCATGAGCGCCGTCTCGCACCTGGGCGACACGGTGTACCGCAACGAGGAGCGCTTCGCGGCCTACCTCGCCCGCATCGAGGACGGCGCGAGCCCGGTCGCCGGGGTGTTCGCGCTGCGCCCGGAAGACCACAGGACCCTGTACGTGGCGCGCACGCTCGGCGACGGCGCACCGCTCGCACGCGGCGACTACGCCACCACCTTCGGCCGCCCGATCGAGCACGACTTCGGCGACGTCCTGGAACGCCTGCTGGGCGCGGACCTCGTCGCCGACCGCGACGGCGCGCTCGTCCTCACGCCGGCGGGGCGGCTCGTGTACGACCTCGTCCTGCTGTCGTTCTACCCGGCGTCGGCGCGGCGCTGGCTCGCCGAGCGCGCGCGGCTCGGCCCGCGCAGACCGCGCGCGCTGGCCGCGACCCCCGCCTCGTGAGTCGGCGTGCTGGCCGGCGTCAGCCCTGCTTCAGCTTGCGCAGCTTCAGGCGCAGGCCGGACAGCGCGATGAAGCCGGTCGCATCCGCCTGCCGGTAGCCGCCGGCCTGGTCGAAGCTCGCGATGCCCGGGTCGAACAGCGAGCGCTCGGCCTTCCGGCCGGCGACGATCACGTTGCCCTTGTAGAGCTTGACGCGGGCCGTGCCCGTCACCGTCTTCTGCGCCTCGTCGATCGCGGCCTGCAGCATCTCGCGCTCGGGCGCGAACCAGTAGCCGTTGTAGACCATCGCGGCGTAGCGCGGGATCAGCGAATCGCGCAGGTGCATGACCTCGCGGTCCATGGTCAGCGACTCGACCGCGCGGTGCGCCGCGTGCAGGATCGTGCCGCCGGGCGTCTCGTAGACGCCGCGCGACTTCATGCCGACGTAGCGGTTCTCGACCATGTCGACGCGCCCCACGCCGTGCCGGCCGCCGACCTCGTTCAGGCGCTCGAGCAGCCTCGCCGGTGAGAGCCGCTCGCCGTCGACCGCGACCGGGTTGCCGGCGTCGTAGTCGATCTGGACGTACTGCGGCCGGTCGGGCGCCTTCTCGGGCGAGGTGGTGAGGACGAACATGTCGTCGTACGGCTCGCGCCACGGGTCCTCGAGGATGCCGCCCTCGAAGCTCATGTGCAGCAGGTTGCGGTCCGACGAGTACGGCTTCTCCTTGCTGACCGGGATCGGGATCGCGTGCTTCTCGGCGTAGGCGATCAGGTCGTTGCGGCCCTGGAAGTCCCACTCGCGCCAGGGCGCGATGATCTCGAGCTGCGGCGCGATCGCCGCGACCGTGAGCTCGAAGCGCACCTGGTCGTTTCCCTTGCCGGTCGCGCCGTGCGCGACCGCGTCGGCGCCGTGCTCGAGCGCGATCTCGGCCTGGCGGCGCGCGATGAGCGGGCGCGCGATCGAGGTGCCGAGCATGTACGTCCCCTCGTAGAGGGCGTTCGCGCGCAAAATCGGGAAGACGTAGTCGCGCGCGAAGTCCTCGCGCAGGTCCTCGATGACGACGTGCGACGCGCCGCTCGCGCGCGCCTTGCCCTCGACGGGTGCCAGCTCCTCGCCCTGGCCGACGTCGGCGCAGAACGCGATCACCTCGGCTCCGTACTCCTCGCGCAGCCAGCCGAGGATGACGGACGTGTCGAGCCCGCCCGAGTAGGCGAGCACGATCTTCTGGATCTTCCGCTTGCTCACTTCCGCTCCCGGGGTCCGCTGCGCGGTGCGGGTGTCAAGCGCCCGGACGCGAGCGGTTGCTGAGCCAAACCATGACCGCCTTCTGCGCGTGCAGCCGGTTCTCGGCCTGGTCGAGCACGACCGAGTGCGGGCCGTCGAGCACCTCGGCGGTGATCTCCTCGCCGCGGTGCGCGGGCAGGCAGTGCATGACGAGGACGTCGTCGCGGGCGTGCTGGAGCAGCGCCCCATTGACCTGGTAGCCCGCGAAGGCGACGCGCCGGGTCTGCGTCTCGGCTTCCTGGCCCATGCTGATCCAGGTGTCGGTGTAGACGGCGTCCGCGTCCTTCGCCGCCGCGGCCGGGTCGTGCAGGATCTCGATCTTGCCGGGCTGCAGCTTCTGTGCGCGGGCCAGGATGTCGCGGCTCGGCTCGTAGCCGGGCGGGCAGGCGACACGGAAGCGAAGCCCGAACAGCGCGGCCGCGTTGAGCCACGAGTTGACGACGTTGTTGCCGTCGCCGACGAACGCGACGGTCAGCTTCGCGAGGTCGCCGCGCTTCTCGCGCAGCGTCATCAGGTCGGCGAGCACCTGCGCCGGGTGCAGCAGGTCGGTCAGGCCGTTGATCACCGGCACGGTCGCGTGCTGCGCGAGCTCGACCAGCGAGCGGTGCGCGAAGGTGCGTGCGACGATGAGGTCGACCCAGCGCGACAGGTTGCGCGCGATGTCGCCGACCGTCTCGCGCGCGCCGAGCCGGATGTCGTCGGGTGCCAGGTAGACCGACGCGCCGCCGAGCTGCTTGATGCCGGTCTCGAACGTGACGCGTGTCCGCAGGCTCGGCTTCTCGAAGATCATCGCGAGCGTCCGGCCGACGAGCGGTCGCGCGCCCTGGCCGGCGCGCAGCTCGGCCTTCAGGCGGTCGGCGTCGTCGAGCATCGACTCGACGTCGTCGCGGCTGAAGTCGGCGAGCGAGACGAAGTCGACCTTCATGCGCCGATCGCCTTGCCGAGGATCGCCAGGCCCTCGTCGATCTCGGCGTCCGTGACGACGAGCGGCGGCGCGATGCGCAGGACGCGCTCCGCCGTCAGGTTCAGCAGCAGGCGGTCCGCGAGCGCGCGCTCCGTGACGGCACGTGCGCGGTCCGCATCGCGCAGGACCACCCCGAGCAGCAGCCCCATCCCGCGCACCTCCTCGACGAGCTCCGGATGCTTCGCGTGCAACGCCTCGAGCCCGCCGCGCAGGCGCTCGGCCGCGGCCCGCGCGCGCGGCAGGGTCCTGCCGTCGGCCAGCACCTCGAGCGTTGCGACCGCCGCCGCGTTGGTCAGGCAGTTGCCGCCGAAGGTCGAGCCGTGCGCGCCGAGGTCGAGCCCCGACGCCGCGCGCGCGTTGCACACCATCGCGCCCACCGGCACGCCGTTGCCGAGCGACTTGGCGAGCGTCATGACGTCGGGGGTGCAGCCCATCTGCTCGTACGCCCAGAGCGTCCCGGTGCGCCCGCAGCCGGTCTGCACCTCGTCGAGCATCAGCAGCAGGTCGTGCCGGTCGCAGATCTCGCGCAGCGCCGCGAGGTAGCCCTGCGGCGGCACGTTGACGCCGCCCTCGCCCTGCACGGGCTCGACCAGGATGGCGACCGTCTTCGGCCCGACCGCCGCCTCCATCGCCGCAGCGTCGCCGAACGGCACGTAGCGGAAGCCCGGCAGCAGCGGCTCGAAGCCGCGCCGCACCTTCTCCTGGCCCGTCGCCGCGATGGTCGCGAAGGTCCGGCCGTGGAAGGAGCCCAGCGTGGTCAGGACCTCGAAGCGGCCTCCCGACGCGTGGCCGTAGCGGCGCGCCGCCTTGAGCGCCGCCTCGTTCGCCTCGGCGCCGCTGTTGCAGAGGAAGACGCGCTCGCCGAACGAGAGCTCGAGCAGCAGCTCCGCGAGGCGTGTCTGCGGCTCGCTGTAGTGCAGGTTCGAGACGTGCACCAGCGTCGCCGCCTGGTGCGCGATCGCCTCGGTCACCCTCGGGTGACAATGGCCGAGGTTGGTGCACAGGATGCTCGAGAAGAAGTCGAGCACCCGCCTGCCGTCGCCGTCCCACAGCACCGCGCCTTCGCCGCGGACGAAAGCGATCTCGGTGCGGGCGTACACGGGCACCAGCGCCGCCCGGCTGCGGGCGATGATCGCGGCGCTGCCGCCGGCGCCGGGCGCTCCCTGCGTCGCCGTCCTCACCGCCGGCTCCGCACGCTCGCCGCGCGCTTGACGGTGACGTCGCCGGCCGGGCCGTCGCGCCGGACCTCGGTGCCGACGCCCTGGTCGGTGAACAGCTCGAGCAGCACCGCGTGGCGCACGCGCCCGTCGATCACGTGCACCTTCTTGACGCCGCCGCGCAGCGCCTCGAGGCAGCAGTCGACCTTGGGGATCATCCCCTTGTTGATCACGCCGTCCGCGACGAGACGCCGCGCCTCGCTGGTCGACAGCGTGCGGATCAGCTCGCCGGTCGCGTCCTTGATGCCCTCCACGTCGGTGAGCAGCAGCAGCTTCTCGGCCTCCAGCGCTTCCGCGATCTTGCCTGCGGCGATGTCGGCGTTGATGTTCAGGCTCTCGCCCTCCGGGCTCGCGGCGACCGGGGCGATCACCGGGATGAAATCCTGCGCCTGCAGCGCGCGCACCAGCTCGGGATTGACGCCGATCACCTCGCCGACCTGACCCAGGTCGCCGCTCGGCTTGGCGGCGATGCGGCGGGCGACGATCAGGCTGCCGTCCTTGCCCGAGAAGCCGACCGCCTTGCCGCCCGCGGTGTTGATCAGCGACACGATCTCGCCGTTGATCTGACCCGCGAGCACCATCTCGACGACCTTCATCGTCGCCGGGTCGGTGACGCGCATGCCGCGCACGAACGTCGAGCTGATGTTCAGGTCGGACAGCATGCGGTCGATTTGCGGGCCGCCGCCGTGCACGACGACGGGGTGGATGCCGACGTACTTGAGCAGCACGATGTCGCGCGCGAACGCCTGCTTCAGCTCGTCGTCCGTCATCGCGTGGCCGCCGTACTTGATGACGACGGTCGTGCCTGCGAAGCGCCGGATGTAGGGGAGCGCTTCGAGCAGCACCTCCGCCTGGTCGATCGGCTTCGCCGTGGCCACGACGGCGCGGATACGCAACCGCGCATCCGAACGCAACATTGTGCGCGCCGCGGACGACGCCCGTCGAAATGCACGTCCCCGGGCGGCGCAGGGCGGCCGATCCTTGCATTGCCGCGACGCCGCGCCGCACGATGCCGCATGGCGAGCGCCGTCTACGACCGCATCGGCGTCGGCTACGAGCGCCATCGCCGTCCGGACCCCCGCGTCGCCGCCCGGATCGCCCGCGCGCTCGGCCCGAGCCGCTCGGTGCTCGACGTCGGCGCCGGCGCGGGCTCGTACGAGCCTGCGCACCTCGACGTGATCGCGGTCGAGCCGTCGCGCGTGATGGCCGCCCAGCGCGCGCCCGGCGCCGCACCCGTCGTGCGAGCCGTCGCCGAGGCGTTGCCGTTCAAGGACGCCAGCTTCGACGCCGCCCTGGCCGTCTTGACGGTGCACCACTGGTCCGACTTCGCGCGCGGCATGGCGGAGATGCGCCGCGTCGCACGGGCGCGCGTCGTCGTGCTGACGTGGTCGCCGGAGCTCTTCCGCGGGACCTTCTGGTTCGCGCGCGACTACCTGCCCGAGGCGCTCGACGCCGAGCGCGGCGTGGCGGCGCTCGACGCCGTGGCGGCGGCGCTGCCCGGATGCCGCGTCGAGACGGTCCCCGTGCCGCACGACTGCCGCGACGGCTTCTTCGGCGCGTACTGGCGCCGGCCGGAAGCCTACCTGCGGGCCGACGTGCGGGGCGCGATCTCGGGTCTCGCGCGCCTCGACCAGCGGGTCGTGCTCCGTGCC
>JBFMAS010000418.1:0-14787 GCA_040755575.1 Thermodesulfobacteriota bacterium | reverse complement strand
CTGGCGCTGCGCGAGAACGGCGGCGGCATCGAGGCGATCGCGCGCGGAATGCTGGACGGGCTGCCGGCGCGCGACCAGGAGGCCTTGCTCGCGATCCTGCGCCGCATCCGGGGGCGCATCGAGGGCGCATCGGCGCGGCGCGCCGGCTGAGCTCGTCGGCGACGCGATAGCTCGCAATTCGAAATTTCCGCGCAGCGGACCGTCCCGGCCAGGGACGAAAGGGGAAGGAGTCGACGATGAAGCCCACGCTCGTCACCGGTGCGAACGGCCATCTGGGCAACAACGTCTGCCGCCAGCTCGTGGAGCGCGGCGCCACGGTACGCGCCATGCTGCGTCCGAGCGCCGACCCGGCGCCGCTCGCCGGCCTGCCCGTCGAGATCGTGCGCGGCGACATCCTCGACGATGCGGACGTCGCCCGGGCCGTGCGGGGCTGCGGCCGCGTCGTCCACACCGCGGCCGGGTTCCTCATGTGGGCGCGGGATCCCGAGCGCGACATCATCGAGCCCAGCGTGCGCGGCACGCGCGTCGTGCTCGAGGCCGCAGCCAGAGAGGGCGTCGAGAAGCTCCTCTACACCAGCACCACGGGCACGATCGGGTTTCCCACCAGCCCCGACCAGCGCTTCGACGAGACGCGCTTCAACACGGAGCCGCACACGCACTACGTCCGCGGCAAGATCGCCGCGGAGAAGGAGGCGTTCGCGGTCGCGGAGCGCACGGGCCTGCCGGTGGTCGCGATCAATCCGGGCTTCATCCTCGGGCCGCGCTTCTGGAAGCTCTCCGAGTCCGTCAAGCAAATCGCCGACTTCCTGAACCAGGGGATGCCCGTCTACTTCGACGGTGGCTTCAGCCTGGTCGACGTCGAGGACGTGGCGCGCGGCGCGCTCCTCGCGATGGACAGGGGACGTCCCGGCGAGCGCTACATCCTCGCCGGCGACGACGTCACGGTGAAGGGCGTCTTCGACCTGGTCGCCGAGCTGACCGGCCTCAAGGCGCCGTCGCTCAAGGCACCCGTACCGGTGCTCCGCGTGCTCGCCGCCGCAATGGAGCTCGCCTCGAAAGTGACCGGGACGCGGCCGATGCTCGATCGCTCGCAGGTCGACGAGTTCGGCGGCAAGTACGCGTACTTCGACAGCTCGAAGGCGCAGCGCGAGCTCGGCTACACGTGGCTGTCGGCGCGCGACACGCTGCGCCGGACGATCGCCTGGCTGATCGACCGCGGCTTCGTCACGGAGCAGCGGCGCCAGGCGCTGCACCCGGACCCGTCGCTGCGCGGCGCCTACTGAGCGAGCGTGAGGTGCTCGCGCAGCAAGGCGAGCAGCGCCGCGCCGTGGACGTCGCCGCCTGCCGGCGCAGCGCCGACCGGCTGCGGCGGCACCTCGAGGCGCGCGCCCGCGATACGACCGGCCGCGTCGCGGGCGCGCTCGACGGCGGCCGGATCGGCACCGCTCGCCACGACCAGCGTGGGGCAGCGGATCTCGCCGAGGCGGGGCGCGAGGGGCTGTGCGTGCAGGCGGTGCACGGCCCGCGCGATCGCGGTCAGGGCGATGCCGTCGCCGTCCGCGTTGCGGCGCGACATCGGACCCCACACGGAGCGCGCGAGCCCCTGCAGCTTGTTGACCTCGCCCGCACGGACCACCTGAGCCCAGTCGCGCGCCGCGCGCTCGTCGAGCGCGACGAGCGGCGCGATCAAGCACAGGCCGGCGACGCGCTCCGGAGCGGCGAGCGCGCAGGCGAGCGCGACCGTCGCACCGAGCCCCTGTCCCACGAGCACGGCGCGATCGACGCCGACCGCGTCGAGCACCGCGAGCAGGTCGGCGCCCAGGTCGCGCAGCTCGCACTCGCCGGGCGGCGCCGTCGAGTCGCCATGCCCGCGTTGCTGCAGCGCGATCACGCGGCCGTCCGCCGACAGCCCGGCCGCGAGCGCATCCCAGACGTCGGCTCCGTCGAGGAAGTCGTGCAGGCAGACGACGGCGCCCCGCCCCGCGCCCGATTCGCGCACGCGCACCGCGTGCGTTCCGAGGTCGATCCTTCGCGTTTCGCGCGTCTCGCTGCTCACCGGCACCCCGCTGCCGCCGCGCGTCTCGTGGCGGCGGTCTGGGGAACTTTGCGGAGCGTCCGCTCGTACGCAAGCCGGCCTTCGCGCGATTTCCGAGCTATGCGGGCGGCGTCGCCTCGAGCCGGCGGCGGCTCCGCTCGACCATCTCCAGGATGTGGTCGACGTCGACGGGCTTGCGGACGATCGGGAGGTCGAGCGAGGGGTAGAGCCACGTGATCTCGTGGACCGCCGAGTAGAGGATGACCGGGATGTCGCTGAAGCGCGGATCGGCGGACTGGGCACGGCGGAACTCGATGCCGTTCATGCGCGGCATTGCGACGTCGAGCACGATCAAGCACGGCCGCAGCCCGCGCTCGAGCTGGTCCAGCGCGTCGCGCCCGTCCACCGCGTAGGCGACCCGATAGCCCTCGCTCTCGAGCAGCGTACCGAGGACCTCGCGGCTGTCCGGCGTGTCCTCGACGACCAGGACCGGCTCCTTGGGCTTTGCTGCTTGCATCGTCATCGCGTCCTCCGCGCCGCCAGCGGGCGGCCCGCGGCGCGCGGCGCTCCGGCGCTCGGCGCACGGAGGCGCACCGCGGCACCGCGTGGTGCAGCAAGCGGCGGGCCAGCGCGGCCGCACGCCGCCGCGCGAGCCGAAGCCCCGTGCGGCAGCGCCGGGGCGCCGATTCCCCAGGCGCGGCGCGCCGTTTCTAGAATGTTCCAGCTCACCGGCGCGGGCAGAACTGAGCGACGAAGCGCAGCATCTCCGCGAAGTCGCCCTTCTCGAAGCCGCCCGCGACGTTCAGGTGCTCGACCGCCTCGTCGATGTGCCCGATCGCGGAGTACACGATCGTCGGGATCTTCAGCAGCTCGGGGTCGCGAAGCTGCTCGGCGCGGAACTGCCAGCCGTCCATGACCGGCATCATCAGATCGAGGATGATCATGCACGGGCGGAGGCCGCCGCGCAGGACGTCGAGCGCCTCGCGTCCGTTGCTCGCCGTGCGTACGCGATAGCCCTCGGTGTCGAGCACCGCCGCGATCACCTCGCGTACCGCTTCCTCGTCCTCGACGAGTAGAATGATCGGCGTCGGGAGCGCCCGCGCCCGCGCGCCCGAGGTTTCGACCTTGGACTCCATGCCGCGGCCCGCCATCGAGATTATCCGAGGGACGGCACCGCGAGAAGTGCGGCGAGCAGTACGCCGCGACGAGGCTCACGCGCCTCTGGTGCGTTGCACGAGGCGGCCGACCGCCGCAGCGAGATGACCCGGCTCGACGGGCTTGGCGAGCTGAAGGTCGAAGCCCGCCTTGGCGATGCGCTGCCGGTCGTCGAGCGAGCTGTAGGCCGTCAGCGCGATGATCGGCAGCCGGCCGACGTCCGCGTTGCTCGATTCGCGGATGCGCTGCACCAGGGCGTACCCATCCTCACCGGGCATCGCGATGTCGCTGATGATCATGTCGGGCGGCTCGGCCTCGAGAAGCCGAATCGCTTGCTCGACGGACGCGCTCTGCCGTACGCGCGCCCCGTACTGCTGGAGCGCGAAGGAGATCGCCTCGCGCGCATCGGCCTCGTCGTCGACCAGCAGGATGCGCAATCCGGAGAGATCGGGTGCCTCGGTGGACGTGCGCGGCAGCGCGATCGCGTGAGCACCCTGCGTGCGACCGGTATGCGCCTTCGCGATCGGAAGGTGAACGGTGAAGGTCGAGCCCTTGTCGACGCCGGCGCTTTCGGCCGCCACGCTGCCGCCGTGCAGGTCGACGAGGTGGCGCACGATCGCGAGGCCGAGGCCGAGGCCGCCGGCGCCCCGCGTCGTCGAGGCGTCGCCCTGGCGGAAGCGCTCGAAGATGTGCGGCAAGAAGGCCGGCGCAATGCCGCGACCCGTGTCCTTGATCGAGATCACCGTGTGCGAGTCCTCGTCCCGAACCGCGACGTCGACGCGGCCACCGGGCGGCGTGAACTTGACGGCGTTGGACAGCAGGTTCACGAACACCTGCTGCACGCGGTACGCGTCCGCCGCGATCGGCGCCACGCGAGGATCGATGGCCGTGCCGACGACGATCTCCTTCTCCTCGGCGAGTGGTCGGATGCTCTCGAGGGCCGTGTGCACGAGCGGGGCCACGTCGACCAGCTCGAGCTCGAGCCGCATCTTGCCCGACACGATGCGGGAGACGTCGAGCAGCTCCTCGATGAGCCTCATCTGCAGCCGGGTGTTGCGCTCGATCACCTCGAGGGCGTGCTTCTGCTTCTCGGTATCGAGCCGGTCGGTACGCGCGAGGCGGACCCAGGACAGGATCGCGTTCAGGGGCGAGCGCAGCTCGTGCGACAACGTGGCCAGGAAGTCGTCCTTCGTCCTGCTCGCGGCCTCCGCGGCGGCGCGCGCGGCCTGCTCCCGCGCCAGCGCGTCGCGCAGCTCCTCCTCGGCGCGGCGGGCGCGCAGCAGCGCCCGCACGGTGGCGATCAGCACTGGTGGCTCGATCGGCTCCGTCAAGCATGCGTCGGCGCCGCCCTCGAGCGCTCGCACCGTGTCGGCCTCGGTGACGTAGCTCGCCGACATCTGCAGCACCGGGATCGTCGCGGTCTCCGGCTCGCGCTTGAGACGACGGCACACCTCCCACCCGCTCAGGTCGGGCAGGTTCACGTCGAGCACGACCAGGCGGGGCGGCCGCTCCGCGATCAGGCGCAGGGCGTCCATCCCCCTCGCCGCCTCGTGCACCTCGAATCCGGCGCGGCGCAGCGTGTGCACCTTGGCGTAGCGGTGTGCCTCGTCGTCGTCGACGACGAGGATCGTCGCGCGGGGCGTGCCGCGATCGGCGGTCATGCGGACAGGGCCTCCTCGACCATGGCGGGCAGCGACGACACGCGATCCTTCGTCAGGACGCCGGCCACCCTCCCGATCAGCTCGGAGTGCGTGCGCGCCTCGAGCGCGCGCGACGTGACGATCAGCACGGGGATGTCACACGTCGTCGGGTCGTTCTTGAGCGCGTTCAGCAGCTCGAACCCGTCGAGCTCCGGCATGGTGAGGTCGAGGCAGATGAGGTCGGGATGCTCCGCCCGCGCGAGGCGCAGACCGTCGATCCCTCCGTTCGCCTCGATCACCTTGTGGCGCATCTTGGCGAGGCTCTGGCGCAGCAGGTAGCGCGAGATCTCCTCGTCGTCGACCACCAGGATCTTCTTGGCGCCCTCGGGCTGCACGAGCCGCGTGAGCGTCTTCAACAGCCGATCGCGGTCGACCGGCTTCATCACGTAGACGTCCGCGCCGAGCGCGAGCCCCTTGCCGACGTCCTCGACGTTCGTCACCACCATGACCGAGATGCGCGCCGCGTCGGGACGGCGCTTGATCTCGGTGAGGAGTCCCCACGCATCCTCGCCGGGGAGCAGGATGTCGAGGATGACGACGCGCGGCTTGACGGTGGCGAGCGCGTCGCGCGCTTCGCGGACCGTCCGCACGGCGAGCATCTGGAAGCTCGTTCCCGCGAGGAACTTCTCGTAGGTGAGGATCGTCTCCGGCTGGTCCTCGACGACAAGCACCGGGATCTTGTCGAGGTCGGCGAGCCATTCGATGCTGCGTTCCGGCTCCTTGACGGCGTAGGCGGTCGGCAGAGTGGCCCGGAACGTCGAGCCCAGATGCGGCGTGCTCTCCACCGACACCGCGCCGCCGAGCAGCGCGGCGAGCTTGCGGCAGAGCGGCAGACCGAGCCCGGTGCCCTTGACGTGCCGCTGCACCGGGTTCTCGACCTGCACGAACTCGTCGAAGATCCGCTCCTGGTCCTCCGGCGCGATGCCGATCCCCGTGTCCGCGACGGTGAACCCGATGGTCCCGGCGTCGAGCATGCGCGCCGACACCCGCACCTCGCCGCGCTCGGTGAACTTGAGCGCGTTCGAGATGAAGTTGCGCAGGATCTGCGACACCTTCGCCTCGTCGGTGTACAGCGTCGAGATCCCGTCCGGGTCCTGGAAGACGAGGCTCACCGACTCGTTGACGAGCAGCGGCCGCAGCATGCCGCGCAGCGCGCCGAACAGGCTCGACACCTCGAAGGGCGCCGGTCGGACGACGATCTTGCCCGCCTCGACCTTGGCAAGATCGAGCAGGTCGCTCACCAGCTCGGCCAGGTCGTCGGCGGCCTTGCGGATGAAGACGACCTGGCGCTCCTGCTCGGGCGTCAGATCGCCGTCGAGCCGGTCGAGCAGCATGCGCGACAGCGCCTGGATCGAGTTCACGGGGGTGCGGAACTCGTGGCTCATGTTGGACAGGAAGCGCGACTTCAGATCGTCGGCGCGGCGCAGATGGTCGGCACGCTCGTCGAGCTCCGCGTAGAGCGCGACGACGCCGCGATTGGTGTCCTCGAGCTCGCGGTTGAGCGTGGTGAGCTCTTCCTGGCGGCGTGACAGCTCCTCCAGCGCGCGGAGCAGCTCCTGGTTCTGCTGCTGGATCTCCTGCCACGGGTCCTGCGGCCGGACGCTCGACAGCTCGGCCACGATGCGCGCGACGTCCTCGTCCCCGAGCGCTCTCTGCTGCCGAGGCAGCAGCCGCTTCAGCGTCACCCTGGTGCCGCAGCCGAGCTCGGTCTCGATCTCGAACTGGTCCATCAGACGCTTCGCGCCGATGAGGCCCAGACCCATGCCGGTCGACGAGCGCCGCGTGCCGGACAGCACGCCTTCGAGGTCGGCGATCCCGGGGCCCTTGTCGGTCACCTCGATGACGAACACCTGCGGCGCCGTGCGGCCCTCGAGACGGAGCTCGATCCGGCCGCCGTGCGCGTAGCTGAACGCGTTGCGCGCGATCTCGGAGACCGCGGTCGCGATGCGGGCCTGGTCCTGGCCCTCGAAGCCGAGCAGCGCCGCGATCTGGCGCGCCCGCTGACGCGCGAGAACCACGTCGTTTTCGTAGCGGATCGCGACCGACGAAAGGCTCTTCACTTCGGCTCCTCGAGCACGACCACCGTCGCATCGTCCCGGCCGCGAGCGAAGTCGCGGTAGAGGGCGCCCGCAATCACCGCCGGATGATGCCGCAGCAGGCCCGGGTAGCGCTTCACGTCCCAGCTCGACAGGAGGCCGTCGGAGTTCATCACCAGGAAGCCACCGCGCGGAAGGGGGTAGTCGAACTCGTGGATCCGGCGCAGGTCGTGCCCTGCGGTGCCGTGCTGCGACACCATGCTGCGCGTGGTGCCGTTGCACATCAGGCATCCCGCGATGTTGCCGATGCCGGCGAAGCGGACGATCCCGCGCGCGCGGTCGATGAGCGCGACCGCCGCCGCGGCTCCGCGCGTACCGCGGAGGCCGCCGTGCACCCGCTCGAGGACGTCGCCCGGCGAGGAGGTCGCCGCCTGCGCGAAGATCCTGAGGCTCGCCTCGGCCGCCTCGGCGGCGCCCGGACCGTGCCCGAGCCCGTCGACCACCATCACCACGGTCCGCTCGCGACCCGGCAGGACGGCCCACCCGTCGCCGGTCACCGTCTCGCCGGGCTTGGCGACGCACACGACGCCGCAGCGTGCATCGGGCTCGCGGGAGTCGCCGCGTCCGACGCGGGCAAGCACGATCGTTCCGACCCCGGGCGCGGAGTGGACGTCGAACGCGTCGGCGAGCCGCGACACGGCGCCGAGACCGGTCCCCGACGTGCCGCTCGTCGAGAAGCCGTCGCGCAGCGCGGCCGTGACGTTGCCCATGCCGCGGCCGCGGTCGAGGGCCAGCACCTCGAGCCCCCCTCGCCTCCATCCGCTGTGCGGCGGAGCAGCATCTGGCCACCGCCGCCGTGCTTCAGCACGTTCGACGCGAGCTCCGTCACGACGATCGCGACGCGCCCGACGTCCGCCTCCGAGAGGCCGGCACGCCGCGCGAGCTCGCTCGCGATGCGACGTGCGCTGCCGACCTGCGTCGGGTCGCGCACGTCGACGGCCACGTGCTGCCTCATTTCCATCGCGTGATCGCAATCCGCGTACCGACGCCGGGCTCCGACTCGATCTCGAACTCGTTCGCGAGCCGCCTTGCGCCGCCGAGCCCCAATCCGAGGCCGCCGCCGGTCGAGTAGCCGTCACGCATCGCCGCCGCGATGTCGGCGATGCCGGGCCCCTTGTCTTCGAAGACGAGGCGCAGGCCGCAACGCCGGTCGTTGTTGAGCGCCTCGAGGCGCACCGTCCCGCCGCCGGCGTAGAGCACCGTGTTGCGGGCGAGCTCGCTCGCGGCGGTCACGAGCTTGGTCTCGTCGACCAGGCCGAAGCCCGCCGCCTTGGCCCATTCGCGCACGATCTGCCGGACGGCAACGACGTCCTCGGCCGAGCGGATCAGACGCGTCTCATTGCGGAGGACGGCCATTGCCCCTGGGACGCTCCTCCGCGGTGTGCTCGTTGATGAGAGCCATGCCCTTCTCGACGTCGAGCGCGGTTGCGACGCCGGGCAACGACAGGCCGAGCTCGACCAGCGTGATCGCGACTGCGGGACGCATGCCGACGACGACGGTCTTCGCGTCGAGCACCCGCGCCATCGCCGCGATGTTGGCCAGCATGCGGCCGATGAACGAGTCGACGATCTCGAGCGCCGAGATGTCGATCAGCACCCCCCGCGCGCGCGTCTTCGAGATCCGCTCGGTGAGGTCGTCCTGCAGCGTCATCGCGAGGCGGTCGTGCATGTCCACCTGGATCGTGACCAGGAGGCTGCTGCCCATCTTGAGGATCGGGATCCTGTCCATGTCGCATCAGGCCCGGGTGACCACCAGGGCGTTCCGCTTGAGCGCGATCGAGAAGGCGTCGGCAAGCGTCGCCTTGGTCACGACGTCCTCGAGGTCGACGCCGAGGTGGACGATGGTCTGCGCGATCTGCGGGCGGATGCCGCTGATGATGCACTCGGCGCCCATCAGACGCGCCGCGGCGACGGTCTTCAGGAGGTGCTGGGCGACGAGCGTGTCGACCGTCGGCACGCCGGTGATGTCGATGATCGCGGTGCCGGCGCCGGTCTCGACGATCCGTTGCAGCAGGCTCTCCATCACCACCTGCGTGCGGGCGCTGTCGAGCGTGCCGATAAGCGGCAGCGCCAGGATGCCATCCCAGAGCTCGACCACCGGGGTCGACAGCTCGAGCATCTCCTGCTGGTGGCGCGCGATGACGTCCTCGCGACCCTTCAGAAAGGTCTCCGTGGTGAACAGCCCGAGCGCGTCGACGACCTTGGTGAGCTTCCAGATCTCGCCGACCAGGCGCTCGGGATCGGTCTTCAGGCGGGAGCGCAGGCGATCGAACAGCGGCTGCTTGAGGGACAGGACGAAGGTGGCGGTCTCCGGCGCCGTGAAGCCCTGCACCGCGCGCGAGCGCGAGATGTCGGCGAGGAGATCCCTCACCGGGGCCCAGCTCGCACGCTCGAGCTCGACGGTGCCGTCTGCCGAGCGCAGCGCCTCCGCCAGGGCTCCCAGGAAGCTCCGCGATTGCTCGCGGAGCTCGTCCTCCCGCATGAGGTCGGCTCGCAGGGTGACCGCCGCGAGCTGTTGACGCATCCAGTCCTGCAGCAGCTCGGCCTGGTCCGCGGTCACGACCTCCGACAGCGCGGTCGGGACGTTGCCCTTCATGCAAGATCTCCTCGAGGCCTAGCGCCCGGTACAACGGATGTAATTTTGGATTTCGTGGATCCGGGAAGGATCCACGAGGAGAAACGCTAGCACCCGGAGGGGCGGGGATGAAGGTCGTTCGAGGCGATTTCCTCGCTCGGCGCCGCGCGATCCGCCCCGGCGTGCTTGACGGCGGTCCCCCGGCGAAGCGAGGACGAATCGTCCAAAACCGGAAGCGCGATTCTACACAAACCCGGGTACGACCGGGCTCTCCGCACGCGCGCGCCACGTCGTTGCTGATGCGCGACGGTGGCAGGAATCTTGGACGGCACGGCGCAGGCGTCGTGCCGCCCGATCCTCGGACCGTGGCCGTTTTCTTCGGCCCCACTCGGATCCACACGGTGCCTCGAACGCTCGCTCACATTCACGACGGAGACTGCGCCATCGCCGTCCGGCATACGAATGACCGCACAGCCATGGACCGATCCGTCACCAAGCCGATCCTGATCGTCGACGACAGCCCCGACCTCTGCGAGGTGATGGCGGCCCTCTTCGAGCTGCATGGCTATCGCAGCGTGTGCGCGACCGACGGCGCCACGGCGCTCGAGATGCTCCATGGCGGGCTGCGTCCGGCGCTGATCCTGCTCGACTGGATGATGCCGGAAGTGGACGGCGCCGCCTTCCGGCGAGCGCAGCTCGCCGATCCCGAGCTGGCGCGGATCCCGGTCATCGTCGTGTCGGCTGCGCCGATCGAGATTCTGCACGAGAGCGAGCCGCTGATCCCTTCGGTGGTGCGGAAGCCGGTCGACCTCGACCTGCTGTTCTCGCTGGTGGCGGCGCACGTCGGGTACTGACCGTGCGCATCCATGGCCGCGACCGCGCTCTGCTTGACGAACGGCGCCGTCGTACCCATCTCCACCCACGGCTCGCGCCAAGCGACCCGGTGCCGTACTTGCGCGGCCGGTGCGCGCGCGGCTTCGCCGTACCGGCCGCGACCACCCGGCTTCCACTCGGCTCGAGCCCGTCCCCATCATGGAGCGCCAGACACTGCGGAGCCTCGCCGCACGCGAGGGCTTCGAGGAGACGACGTGTCCCTCGTGCGAGGGGCGCGACGACGTCGCCCCATGCCCGAACTGCGGTGGCAGCGGGCGCCTCTGGGTGAGCGGCGCACGCTCTCTGTCCGACGCGGGGCTGCGGCGCCTGCTGGGCATGGCCGCGGGCGGTCCACACGTCGCGTCCCGTGAGGCGGTGGGCGAGCGGGCCGACCTCCACGTCGAGCGCGCGTTCCTCGCGACGGTGCAGCGGACGCTCTACGAGCTGCACGGCGACCTCGTGGTGGTGATCCGGGAGCGCAGCGTGGTCGGGGTCTTCCCCGACCTGCGGACCGCCGAGACCGAGGCGCGGATCCGCTTCGGCCGCACGCCGGTGCTGATCGAGCGTCTCGGCGTGCCGCCGCGGCCCCTCACGAACGCGCCGGCCGCGCGTCGGCGCGACCTCGAGCGGCTGCGGACGCTGCGCGACGCGTTGCGCGAGGTGCTGCGCGCGTCGCGCCAGGACCCCGAGGAGCCCGATCCCGAGCCGAAGCCGGGCGAATGACGGGCACGCGGAGGCGATGGAAATTTCTTCCACCCGATCCGCCGTTCGCTGCAGCTCCGGCCGTCCCAGGTGCGAGCCTCGAGAGCGATGCGGTTTCGCGAGCTTGCCGGCGGGTAGTCCGTCGCGCGGAAGACCCGGCATCCGCCTTGCTCCTGCATCGCACTCGTGGCGTCGTCCACGGCACAGCGCGGCGTCCTCGTGGTCGTGCAGGATGCCGAGTTCGCGAGCGTCCTCCGCGGCGCCGTGATCAACGCCGGCTACCGGCCGACGGTCGTCGAGAGCGCAGCGGATGCCCGCGCGCTTCTCGACGCCGGGCTCGAGCCCTGCGTGGTCCTCGTCGCGATGAGCGAGGACGACGAGGGGCGCGACTTCATCCGGCGGCACAACGCCGACGCAAAGACGGCGACCATCCCGGTCATCTTCTTCTCGGTCGGCAACCCCGCGACGCACGCGCCCTCGCCGATCGTGTCCGCGCTGGTCGCGTTCGTCGAGCGCTACTGCCACGCGACCGGCACACGGGGGTGAGCATGCTGGAGATGGGCTACAAGCTGTCCGCCGAGGAGTTCGGCGCGAGCGAGCTGGTGGAGTACGCGATGCGCGCCGAGCAGACGGGCTTCGGCTTCGCGCTGATCTCGGACCACTTCCACCCGTGGACCGACCGGCAGGGCGAGAGCCCGTTCGTCTGGGCGGTGCTCGGTGCCATCGCTCGTGCGACGAGCACGCTGCGCGTCGGTACCGCGGTCACCTGCCCGACGATGCGCGTTCACCCGGCGCTCGTCGCCCAGGCTGCGGCGACCACCGCCTCGCTCATGCCCGGGCGCTTCTTCCTCGGCGTCGGCACGGGCGAGAACCTGAACGAGCACGTGCTCGGCCGGGGCTGGCCGTCAGCGGACGAGCGCCTCGAGATGCTCGAGGAGGCGATCGAGGTGATCCGCCTGCTCTGGGGCGGCAAGCTCGAGACCCACCGCGGCAAGCACTTCACCGTCGACCACGCGCGCCTCTACTCGCTGCCCGAGAAGCCGCCGGAGATCATGGTCGCGGCGAGCCAGCCGCTCGCGGCGCAGCTCGCGGGACGCCTCGGCGACGCGCTCATCACCACCGCTCCCGACGAGAAGATCAAGCGCGAGTTCGAGAAGGCCGGCGGCCGGGGCAAGCCGGCGTACATCGAGATCGCGGTGTGCGTCGACGAGGACGAGGCCCGCGCGCGCAGGACGGCGCACGAGACCTGGTCGCTCGCCGCACTCGAAGGCCCGCTGATGACCGAGCTCGCGCTGCCGGAGCACTTCGAGGCCGCGTTCAAGCCGATCCGGGAGGAGCAGGTCGCGCAGGCGGTCGTCTGCGGTGCGGACCCGGCGAAGCACCTCGAGAAGATCGGCGAGGCGCGCGACGCAGGCTTCACCCGGGTCTGCGTGCACCAGGTCGGGCCGGACCAGGAGCGCTTCTTCGCCTTCTACGAGCGCGAGGTGCTGCCGAGACTCGGCGGCCGGCCCGCCGGCCGGCGCGGCGGCGCGGCGGAGCGCCCGCGACAGCCCGCGCGCGCGGGCCGCGTCGAAGCGGCCCCCGCACGGAAGAAGGCCGCAGCGGCAGGCGCCGCACGCGGCGGACCCGGACGGCGCGGGCGCTGACCCGCGACGCCTCGCGCCGCTACCAGTCGCGCACCGGCCGCGGTCGGCGGCGGGGTTCGCCCTCGCGCCCGCAGCGCTCGTTCACCAGCGCCAGGATCTCGTCGACGTCGAACGGCTTCTGGAAGTAGCCGTCGACGCCCATCACGCGCGCCGCCTGCCGGACGTCGTGATGCCCCGAGTAGACGACCACCGGGATCGCGGTGAGGCGCGGGTCCTTCAGCTGCTCCTTGCGCACGCCGAAGCCATCGAGCTTCGGCATGTAGAGGTCGAGCAGCACCAGGCGCGGCGGCGGCTCGCGTCGCATGCGTGACAGCGCGTCGGCGCCGTCTCGCGCGGTGTCGACCTGGTAGCCTTCCATCGCCAGGGCCTGCGCGAGCATGTCGCGGACGTCCTCGTTGTCGTCGACGACCAGGATGGGCCCGGGTGCCGATGCGGGGCCTGGCTCGGCGTCGCGCATCGCTCGGGATTGTCGCGCCGCCCGGGTCCGGTGAAAAGCTTTTCGCGCCGAGGATTCACCGTCTCACGCGCGTTTTCCCGCGCTGCGTGCGCAAGCGCCATGGCGTCCTCCGGGTGGGGGCAAGCTGCGGGCGGTTCGCTGGAGCAACGCGCTCGGGCTGTCGATGGTGCGTGAGGAGGCGTCGTCGATGGCGGGTGCGAACATGCGGGCTTGACCAGCGCGCCGCCAATCGGCACAACGTCGGCGCGCTCGCGCTGCAACGGCACGGGCGCACCGGTCTCTGCGGGGGGACCGGCGGAGGGCCAGCGCGCACCCAAGAGGCGCGAGGGGTAGCAACATGCGGAAGTTCTTCACGGGTGGACTCGTCGCTCTAGCCTTGTGCGCAGCGAGCGACGCTTCGGCAATCATCGTCAAGCAGGACGCGGGCGCCAAGCAGACGGCGCCGCGCGGCACGCTGAACACGCTGGGTCAGGTGGCGAAGCTGCCGCCGCCGGAGTTCTCCGAGCAGGTCATGGACCCGGCGCAGTGCAACTACGAGTACGTCGACGTCGAGGCGCGCATGATCGTGCGCAGCCAGCTCAAGATGACCTGCGCGATCCGGCAGTAGCGCGGTCGGTGTCACGCCGCGGCGCCCGACGCCGACGCGGCGCTGCGTCAAGCAACAGGCAGCGGCACGAACCGCCAGGCGGCGCCGGGCGCGACGATCCGTCCTGCGGGACTTGAGCTCCCTCTGCGTGTAGAGGTGGCGAGCCCTGGTGAACGTCGGCACGCACGCGCCGCTCTCGAGCCGCGTGTCCCAGCCGACGTGGTCGGCTTGCCGGATCGAGCCCGGCCATTCGGTACAGTGCATCGATTCGAGCCACCGCACAAATTCATCGTTGACCCGCAACGCAGAATCCTGCTACGGGCGCCGCACGGCGATGTTCCGCTTCATCGTACTCGGCCTCCTGCGGCAGGGCGGTGCCCATCACGGCTACGCCCTGATGAAGGCGTACCGCAGCCGGACCGGCGTCCAGATGAGCACCGGGACCTTCTACCGGGAGCTGCAGCACCTCGTGGCCGAGGGTCTCGTGCGGCTCGTCGCGCGCGCCCCGGACGTCGACGCGCGCAGGACGCCCTACGAGATCACGCCCGCCGGCTGCGAGGTGTTCGATCACTGGCTCGTACGGCCGCCGATCATCGCGCTGGGCAGCGACGACGAGATCACCGCGCGCACGATGTTCCTCCCCCAGGCCGCGCCGGACGTCGCGCGCCGCATGATCGACGGCTGGAAGGAAGAGCTCTGGCTGCTCAGCAAGAAGCTCGAGCGCAGCCGTCAAACCGAGATCCAGCGCTGTGCCGCCGAGGGGACGCCGTTCTCGATCTTGACGCTGCTGCTCGCACGCCGGCTCAAGCACCTCGCGGGCGACATGGAGTACCTCGACGAGCTCTACACCGCGGTCGGCGAGCTCGAGCGCCTCGGCGAAGCGGCGCAGTCCGCGCGGCAGGCGCCCACGCTGGACGGCGCGACGCCGAGGCGGACCGAGGACAAGCGGCCGCGCGGCAGGC
>JBFMAS010000417.1:0-12587 GCA_040755575.1 Thermodesulfobacteriota bacterium | reverse complement strand
GCGTGGGTGTCGGGTCGCGCGGGCGACGTCGCCTCGCGCGGCGTGTCGGGCGCGACCGGCACGCTCCACACGACGAGCGCGATCGCCAGCGCCGCCGCGCCGGCGGCGGCGAGCAGCAGGACGGCGCGGCGCACGCCTCCGGGTGCCCTCGCGACGGTCACGCCATCGTGACCGGCGTGCTTCACGCCGCGTTCCCGGGAGCTCGCCATCGCTCGTCGTCCGCGGCGCGACGATACGAGCCTCGCCGGCGCGTGCGCAAGCCGGCTACTGCGCGATCACCTCGGCGTAGTAGTTGTTGACGAGCTTGCTGCGCGGCACCGACGCCTCGAACAGCGCCGTGCCGCCCTGCGCCGGGATGGTCTCGGACAGCGACGGCGCGATGACGCGGGTCAGGGCACGGCCCTGCGCGTCGCGCGCCTCGACGCGCACCGAGAGACGGCTCACCGGCCGGTCGGTCTTGTTGACGATCGTGCCGACCACCTTGACCAGCGAGGGGTCGCTCGCGGGCTCCTCGTGCATGTCGACGATGATGATCTCGCCGAGGGCGCTCGCACCGTCGGCCGGGCGGGCGCCGGCTTCGCCGGGCTCCGGCCGGGTCGCGGCGCAGGAGGAGAGCAGCCACGACGCGCCGCAGGCGAGCATGGCGGCGAGCGCCCAGCGCCGCGTGCCGGATCGACCGAACGAGCTCATGCGCCGGTCATATCCGGTCCCGCGTCGGCGTGCAGCCGGTCGCGCCGGCCCTGCTTGCAGCCGAGATCAAAAATATACTAGAGTTCAACTCTATGCCGCCGTCGCGCGACGCCCTGCGCAGCCCGGAGCCCGTGCCGTCGCGGCGCGAGCGCAAGAAGGAGCGCACGCGGCGCGAGATCTTCGCCGCCGCGCTCGACCTGTTCGCGGCGCGCGGCTTCGATGCGGTGACGATCGACGACATCTGCACCGCGGCGGACGTCGCCCGCGGCACGTTCTTCCTGCACTTCCCCGGCAAGACCGCGCTGCTCGCCGAGTACGGCCGGCACATGACCCAGGAGCTCGCCGGGATGCTCGACGAGCACACGGGCAGCGCGATCGCCGCGCTGCGCGCGGCGTTCCGCATGCTCGGGCAGCGCGCCGTCGAGCGGCCCGAGGTGGTGCAGCTCGTCGTCCGCGAGGTCATGTCGCACCCGCAGGCGCTCGAGCAGCACGGCGAGCAGACGCGCGACTTCACGGAGCTGCTCGCGGGCGTCGTGCGCCGCGGGCAGCGCGACGGCCAGCTGCGCTCCGCCGCCGACCCGCTGCTCGCGGCCGCGATCGCGGTCTCGGCGTATCTCGCGGTGGTCCACGAGTGGGCGCGCCGGCCCGGCGACCTCGATCTGGAGGCGATTCTCGAGGACACCGTCGACCTCGTCTTGAACGGCATCGCCCGCCCGCCCGCGGTGGTCCGCGGCGGCGCGCGCAAGAAGGGCACGAGATGAAGACCGGCACAGCGGTCGTGATCGGCGGCAGCATCGCCGGGTCGTGTGCGGCGCGCGTCCTCGCCGACCATTTCGCGCGCGTCGTGGTGCTCGACCGCGACGCCTTCCCGCAGGGGGCGCTCGGGCGGCCGGGCGTGCCGCAGAGCCGCCACGTGCACACGCTGCTCGCACGCGGCTGTGCGGAGCTCGAGCGCCTGTTCCCGGGCTTCGAGGCGACGATGCTCGCGCAGGGCGCGCTGCGCATCGACTTCGGCACCGAGTTCGCGACCCTGCGGCGCGACGGCTGGGCGCCGCGGCTCCCGGGCGGCGTGCCGACCCTGTTCGCGAGCCGCAACCTGCTCGAGTCGATCGTACGGGACGCGCTGCGCCGCGTGCCGAACGTCGATCTGCGCGAGCGGACCACGGCGACCGGCCTGCGCGCGAGCGACGGCGCGGAGCGCCGCGTCCGCGCCGTGTGCACGTCCGGGCCCGACGGCGAGAACGAGCTCGAGGCCGACCTCGTGGTCGGCGCGGGCGGCCGCTCGTCGCGCGCACCGGAGTGGCTGCGCCACCTCGGGCTCGAGCCGCCCGCGGAGACGGTGATCGACTCGCACGCCGGCTACAGCACGCGCTGGTTCACCGCACCCGCGCGCCTGCCGAGCGAGTGGTGGTGGAAGGCGATCTGGCTCGACATCGACCTCGACCGCCCCGAGTCGTCGATGGCCGGCGTGCTGTTTCCGGTCGAGGGTCGGCAGTGGATCGTCACGCTGGCCGGCGTCGCGGGGCACTACCTGCCGAGCGACGAGGAAGGCTTCATGCGCGCGCTGCACGCTCTCCGCTCGCCGATCATCGCCGAGGCGGTGGCGCGCGCGACACCGGCTTCGAGGGTCTACTCGTACCGCGCGATGGCGAACCGCCACCGGCACTACGAGCGCTGGCCCGCGCGCCTCGGCGGCTTCGTCGCGGTCGGCGACGCGGCGTGCACCTTCAATCCGGTCTACGGCCAGGGCATGACGACCGGCGCCGTGTCCGCGCGCATCCTCGGCGACTGCCTCGCCCGCGACGACGCCCGCGAGGTCGGGTTTCCGCGCCGCTTCTTCCGCGCCCAGTCGCGCCTGCAGCGCGACGCGTGGGCGATGGCGACCGGTGCCGACTTCCGGCTCGGGACGACGGAGGGCAAGCGTCCCTTCGGCTTCGCGTGGTCGTCGCGCTACATGGACGAGCTGTTCCGCGCGACCTACGACGACGTCGCGCTGCGCACGCTGGTCTCGGAGGTGATGAACATGCTGCGGCCGCCGGCCGCGCTGTTCACGCCCAGGGTGGCGGCGAAGGTCGCGCTGCGTGCGCTGCGCCGGGGCTTCAAGCCGCCGGCGCCGGCGAGCGACGTCCCCGCCTTCCCGCCGCAGGACGGCGCGACCGTGCGAGCTGCTTGACGAGAGCCTACGGTCGGCCCGCGAGCGCGCGCACACGGCGCAGCGCATGGACGAGAGCGCGACCGGCCCCCGTACCCGCGATCGCGCCAATCGCGCCGTTGAACGCCAGATCGCCGAAGCCCGGGTGCGGCGGCGCGAAGCGCCGCAGGGAAGCGACCGCGAAGACGGCGCCGAGCGTGATCGAGGTCAGCAGCAGCTCCCCCGGATCGACGGCGCGCCACGAGTCGATCACCATCGCGGCGGCGGTCAGCGCCGTCGCGAGGCCGACGAGCAGCGTCGTCGAGAAGCGCTCCGGGTAGAGCCGCACCGAGACGGCGTCGTGCGCGCCGGGGCCGAGGCTCTCGAGCGCGAGATGGAGGTCGCCGCCGCCGGCGTGGACGATGTGCTTGTCGGCGGTCCGTGCGACGTGCACGCTGGCGACGCCGCGCCGTCCGGAGCGTCGCGTGCTCCAGCGGTCGCTGAAGTCGCCCTCCAGGGCCTGGCCGCCGCCGCCGTCCTCGGTCAGCGCCACGCGGTAGTGCGCCGAGCGGCTCGCGTGCGCGCCCGACGCGTCGAGCTCGCCTTCGACCACGACGCGGTAGTCGCCGGGAATCCCGTGCAGGGGTGCCGTCACGGCCCGTCCCGCGAGCGACAGCCGCGCCGCGAACAGCTCGGCGCCAGGGTCGATCTCGTCGCGGAACGACCCGAAGACGACGAACCACCACAGCGCCGCGAAGGCGAGGAGCGTCGCCGCCGTCGCGGCCGTCGTTCGCTCGTCGGCGAACTCGGAGAGCCCGGCGTGCAGCGCCGCCACCATGACGGCCGCGCCGGCGATCGTCACGCCGAGCGTGACGTCGAGCAGGCCGGCGACGGCGAGCGGCCACGCCGCCACCGCGACGCCGATCGCGAGCAGCGGAACCGCCGCGCCGCGCAGCCGATCGAGGATCACGAGCCGGCGGAGCTGCCGCTCGTGGTCGCGCGCCGGTCGCGCGGGCCGAGGTCGTCCCTTCTTCGCCATGCCGCTCGCCTCGCCGCACGGCTTACCACGGGCCGCGCACTCGCGCCCGGACGAGAGCCGCTCGCGGCGCGTCCGCGCGCGCGGTAGAAGCGCCGTGCCGGCGACGCCCGCCCGGCGCGACACCCTCGAGGAGAACCATGGAGCAGGCATACATCGTCGGCGCGGTGCGCACGGCCGCCGGAAGGCGCGGCGGCAAGCTCTCGACCTGGCATCCAATCGACCTCGGCGCGGCGGTCCTCGACGAGATCGTCGCGCGTACCGGCGCCGACCCCGAGGCGATCGAGGACGTGATCTTCGGCTGCGTCAATCAGGTCGGCGCGCAGGCGGCCAACGTCGCGCGCAACGCGGTGCTCTCCTCGAGCCTGCCCGAGACGCTGCCCGCGACCACCGTCGACCGCCAGTGCGGCTCGTCGCAGCAGGCGGTGCACTTCGCGGCGCAGGCGGTGATGGCCGGCGTGCACGACGTCGTCATCGCGGGCGGCGTCGAGGTGATGAGCCTGGTGCCGATCGGCGGCAACGCGATCGCGGGCCACAAGCTCGGCTACGGCGCGCCGTACGGCAAGGGCATGAAGCGCCGCTACCCCGGTGCCAAGTTCAGCCAGTTCGCCGGCGCCGAGATGCTCGCCCAGCAGCGCGGCCTCGATCGCGAGCGGCTCGACGCGTTCGGCCTCGCGAGCCACCTGAAGGCAGGAAGGGCGACCGCGGAGGGCCGCTTCGTGCGCGAGATCATGCCGGTCGAGGTGACGCGCGAGGACGGCAGCACCGAGACGGTCACCGCCGACGAGGGCATCCGCCGCGAGGCGACCATCGAGGCGATGCGCGCGCTGAAGCCGCTGAGCGAGGTCGGCCTGCTCACCGCGGGGACGTCGAGCCAGATCTCCGACGGCGCCGCGGCGCTGCTGATCGCGAACGAGCGCGGCCTCGCGAGGCTCGGCGCGAAGCCGCGCGCGCGCATCCACGCGATGGCGCTCGCGGCCGACGACCCGGTGGTCATGCTGTCGGCGCCGATCCCGGCGACGCACAAGCTGCTCGCGCGCGCGGGCGTGAAGCTCGGCGACGTCGACCTCTACGAGGTCAACGAGGCGTTCGCGTCGGTGCCGCTCGCCTGGCTCGACGAGTTCCGCGACGCCGACCCCGAGCGTCTGAACGTCAACGGCGGTGCGATCGCGCTCGGCCACCCGCTCGGCTGCACCGGCGCCAAGCTGATGACGACGCTGCTGCACGAGCTCGAGCGGCGGGGCGCGCGCTGGGGGCTGCAGACCATGTGCGAGGGCGGCGGGCTCGCCAACGCGACGCTGATCGAGCGCCTGTCGTGAGCAAGGGCGCGATCGTCACCGGCGCGACGTCGGGCATCGGCCGCGCGCTGGCCGCGGAGCTCGCGCGGCGCGGCTGGGCGCTCGGGCTCTGCGCCCGTCGCGCCGAGCTGCTCGCGGAGGTGCAGCGCGAGATCGCGGCCGGGACGAGCGGCGCGCGGGTCGAGACCGAGGTGCTAGACGTCACCGACCTCGACGCCGTAGAGCACGCGATCCCGCGTCTCGCCGGACGCGTCGGCGGCGTGCGGCTCGTGGTCGCCAACGCCGGCATCGGCGGCGGGCGTCCGGTCGGCGGCGAGGGCTTCGAGCTCGACGCCGCGATCGTGCGCACGAACCAGCTCGGCGCGATGGCGACGATCGACGCGGCCGTCCGCCTGTTCCGCGCGCAGGGCGGCGGCCAGGTGGTCGGCGTGTCGTCGGTCGCGGGCTACCGCGGTCTTCCCGGGCACGCTGCCTACTCTGCGTCGAAGGCCGGCTTGAACGCCTACCTCGAGGCGGTGCGTGCCGAGGTGCAGGACGAGGGCATCACGGTGACGACGCTCGCGCCCGGCTACATCGACACGCCGCTCAACCGGCACATGAAGTCGCGGCCGTTCCTCGTCAGCGCCGAGCAGGGCGCGCGCGCCGCCGTCGACCTGATCGAGCGCGGCGTCGGCGAGGCGACGGTGCCGGTGTTCCCGTGGAACGCGGTCGCGTTCGCGATGCGGCACATGCCGGACTTCGTCTGGTACCGCGCGATGCGCTCGCAGGCGCCGCGCGAGCGACGGTGATCGAGGGGGAGCAGCTCGCGCTCGTCGTCGACCGCCTCTCCGGCTTCAGCGGGACTCGCCCGGGTCGGGTGGCGGCGCGGTGATCGCGAGCTCGCCGTCGACGGTCGTCGTCTCGCCGCCCGTGACGGACACGCGGTAGTCCTTGCTGCCGACCAGCTCGTGCCACATCGTCACGGTGTACGTGCCGGGCGGGACGTCCTCGATCCTGAACCGGCCGTCGGCGCCGGTCACGGCGTGATACGGATCGTCGGCGACGAACACGTACGCCTGCATCCACGTGTGCCGAACGTTGCAATTGATGTGGACGAGGCCGGGCTCGGCGAGCACCTCGCGGACCGTCGCGCCCTTGACGAGCGCGCGGTTGAAGAGCGACTTCGCGCCGAGCCACGCGTGGGCGTCGTGCAGGAACGGGTCGCTGTTGTGGATGGCGAGCGTCTGGCCGACGGTCGCCGCGGACACGTGCGGCACGAAGCGGCACCTGACGTTGTCGATGGTGACGGGCTCGCCCGGGATCGCTTTCCCCGTCTCGATGCCGCGCAGGTAGACCACGGCGTTCGCCAGGGCGCCGTCCTCGGCGGCCACGAGACGCTCGTCGGCGACCGTCTTGCCGCAGGTCTCGGCGTGCGTGTACACGGGCTGCTCCGGCAGCTCGGGGATCGTGCCCGCGAGCCGCACGCGTCCCTCGATCGCGCCGCCGTTCTCGACCGCGACCTGCCGGTAGCCCGCCGCCGCTGCACCGGCGCTCGCCGCCAGCCAGCCGATCACCAGAAGGACACGTAGCGACGTCCTCATGTCCCCTCCTCGCGGCACCGGGTGCGGCCGCTCTCGCCGGGAGGAGAGGCACGCTGCGTGCCAGTCGAGCGCGGCGCGGCGCATGGAAAGACGGCCGCCGGCGCACCGCGATTCCCAGCTTCGAGAAGACGCGCGCCGTGCGCGGCTCGCCGGCGGTAGGCCAGCTGCCGCCGCTCGCCGTCGACAGCGGGGCCGCCTTGCGGTGTCGCAGGTCGAGCGCACGCGGCGCGGGTGCCGGGCGCCGCGGCGCTACGCGCCCCGGGCCGGACGCTGCGCGCGCTCGAGCACGTAGATCGCCCCCGAGCGCCCCAGCCAGCGCTCGTACGGCACGCTGTCGAGCACGGTCCAGCCGGGGAGCGGCCGGTTCGTGAGCTGGTAGGGCAGGACGCCGGCGGCCTCGGTGATCCACGGGAACACGACCCGGCCCGCCGCGTCGCGCGGCTGCTTCCCGGGCTCGCGCACGAAGTGCAGCCACCCGTTGACGACGTAGCCGCCGTCGATCTCGGCGTCGGGCACGCCGCGCGCGCGGAGCCGCGCGACCGCCTCCCACAGCGCCCCGCTGTACGCCAGGTGGTCGCGCAGGCCGAGCGCGCCCACGAGCGCGAACGCCGCGAGCAGGGCGACGGCGACGCGCGGGCGCAGCCTCGGCCGCGCAGCGAGCGCGAGCGCCACCAGCAGCGGCAGCAGCGGCAGCATGTAGCGGTCGTAGAACAGCCACAGGATCGCGATCAGGCCGAGCTGGCCCGCGGCCGCCCAGGCGAGGAACGCCTCCTCCGGCCGCAGCCGGCGCAGCACGAGGGCCATCACGAGCGCGAACGAGACGAACGCCGCGCCGGTCGCCGAGGCCGTCGCCCACGCCGGCGCGACGTGGTCGGGCTTCGGCGCCACCAGCGACTCGCTCGCGCCGAGCTCGGTCCACGTCCAGGTGAAGGTCGGGGCGAGCGGCGGCGGCCAGTCGACGCCGGTCGCGCGCGCCAGGACGACCGCGAGCCCGAGCGCGCAGGCGACGGGCAGCGCGCGCCGCAGCACGGCGCGGTCGACGATCGCGGCTGCGAGCGGCAGCAGCGCGAGCCCGACCGAGCCGGCGGCGAACAGCACCGCCTGCAGCACGAGCTCGGGGCGGCCGATCAGCGTCTCGAGCAGCCAGCGCCGGCGGAACGTCGGCGAGCCGACCACGTGCGACAGGTCCGCGACGTGCACCGCCCGCGCGTCGGTCCAGGCGAGCAGCACGGCGAGGAACGCGAGCGGCGCGGCGGCGGCGACGAGGCGCGCCGGCCGTCGTCCCCACGGGCCGCCGTGCAGCGCGAGCGTCGCCACGGCGGCGATCGGCGCCGCCACCGCGACGACGCGGACCGCGCTCGCGACGCATGCGAGCACGACGAAGGCGGCGAGCCAGCCGTCGCTGCGCCTGCGCAGCGCGACGACGAACGCGAGCGCCGCCCAGAGCAGCGCGGCGACGAGCGGCACGTCGGTCATGAAGGTCGCCGCGAGCATCACGAACACCGGGTTCGCGGCGACCAGCGCGGTGCCGAGGAAGGCATCGCGTCGCGCGACGCCGAGCTCGCGCAGCAGGAGCTGCAGGGCGCACAGCGCGAGCAGCGCCGCGACCCAGGTCGAGACGCGCAGCGCGACGAAGGAGAAGCCGACCGGCCATGCGAGCAGCGCTCCCCACAGCACCTGGGCGAAGTTCGGGTGCGCGGACCACTCGAGGATGACGAGTCCGCGGCCCGCGAGGAGCTGCTCGACCGACCAGGCGTACACCCAGTCGTCGACGAACGGCGCGTCCTGGAACGGACGCAGGACGAGCGCCAGCAGCAGGCCGCAGCCGAGGATCCAGCCGGCGTCGCCGAGCGCGAGGGGCGTACGGGCGCGCCGCGGCTCCTCGCGCAGTTCTCCCGCCGTCACCGTCGCTTTCGCCGCCTGCGTCACCGCCGGTCAGATAGCGGAACGAGGGCTGCCGCGCTGCGCGGCGCTACAGCTCCTTGCGCATCGGGACGTGCGGGATGCTCGCCTCCATGAAGCGCTCGCCGCACGCGACGTAGCCGAGCCGCTCGTAGAACGGCACGACCTGCTCCTGCGCGTGCACCAGCACGCTGCGCAGGCCCTGCGCCCGGGCGCCGAGCTCGAGCACGTTCATCAGCACGCGGCCCGCGCCGTGGCCGCGGAAGTCCTCGAGCACGGCGACGCGCTCGGCCTTCGCCTGCCCGTCGACGACGCGCAGGCGCGCGGTGCCGATCGGCACGCCGCTCACCCAGGCGAGGAAGTGCGTGCAGGACTCGTCGAGGCCATCGACCTCGATCTCGTCGGGCACGCCCTGCTCGTCGACGAATACCGCGCGGCGCAGCGCGCGGCAGATCGACAGGTTCTCGATGCCGACTTGGTCGGCCTCGATCCGATTCGAGACGGGCATGAGCCATGCCCAGTCTGCCGCGGATCCCGCGCGATGTCACGGCGGCTCGCTGCCCGGATGCGGCGCCGGGACACGTCGGGACGCGCCGTACGCGCGGGCCGCGCGGGACCCGATGGACGAGCGCCTCGGTTCCATGCTTCACAGGGAGCGGTCGCGTCCGACGGGCGTGAGCAGCGGAGGAGGAGCTTCGAGGATGAGCCATTCGTTGATTGCGCGGCGCTTGCCGCTCGGATCGTGGGTGGGCGCGGTCGCCGTCCTGCTCCTGGCGCTCGCCTCGCCGGCCCACGCCGCCGAGCAGAAGGCGGGCGCCGACGGCGCGCCGAAGCCGCCGGCCGAGCTCAGGGTCGGCGTCGCGACCAACTACCCGCCGGTGATCTTCGAGGAGAACGGCAAGGTGGTCGGCGTCGAGGCGGACCTCGCGCGCAAGCTCGGCGAGGAGCTGCCGACCAGGATCACCTTCGTGCAGCTCGAGTGGGACGAGCTCTGGCCCGCGCTCCGCGACAAGAAGGTCGACGTCGTCATGTCGGGCGTGTCGGTCACCGAGCGGCGCAGCAACCTCGTGGCGTTCACCGATCCGTACCTGCGCGTCGGCCAGATGGCGCTGATCCGCAAGGCCGACATGGTGAAGCTGTCGGCGCCCGAGGCGATGAGCGAGCCGGGGCGCAAGGTCGGCGTCGAGAAGAACACGACCGGCGAGGCCTACGCGCGGCGTCACCTCGAGAAGGCGACGATCGTCTCCTACGACTCGGTCGACCTCGCGCTCGCCGGTCTGCGCGGCGGCGAAGTCGACTACTTCATCCACGACGCGCCGACCGTGTGGCGCGTCGTCGGCCGTCCGCCGAAGGAGGACCCGGAGCTGATCGGCCTCTACCGCCCGCTGACCGACGAGTACCTGGCGTGGGCGATCCGCAAGGAGGACGCCGGCACGCTCGGCGTCCTGCTCGACGACAAGATCGGCCAGTGGCAGAAGAACGGCGAGCTGCAGGCGGTGGTCGACCGCTGGATCCCGGTGAAGAAGGTCAGCCGCTGAGCGTGGCGCGTGCGGGCGGCGCCGGCACCGCCGTCCCGCACGTGCAACGCGTGACGCTCACGCCGCGGCGCTCGCGCCGCGCTGCGCGAGCCAGCGCTCGAGGTCGTCCGCCGAGCCGATCAGATTGCCGCCGACGAACACCTGCGGCACCGTGCCCGCGCCCGTGACCGCGCGCAGCGAGCGCGTCGTCACGTCCTTGCCGATGACGATCTCCTCGTAGGGAAAGCCGTGCTCCGCGAGCGCCTTCTTGGCGCGCGCGCAGTGCGGGCAGCCGGGACGGGTGAACAGCGTGACGAACTCCGGCGCCTTCGCGCTCGGGTTCAGGTAGCGCAGCATCGTGTCGGCGTCGGACACCTCGAACGGGTCGCCCGGCTTCTCCGGCTCGATGAACATCTTCTCGATGACGCCGTTTCGCACCAGCATCGAGTAGCGCCACGAGCGCTGCCCGAAGCCGAGGTCCCGCTTGTCGACCAGCATGCCCATCGCGGCGGTGAACTCGCCGTTGCCGTCGGGCAGCAGGGTGACGTTCTCGGCGTGCTGGCTCTTCTGCCACTCCTGCATGACGAAGGCGTCGTTGACCGAGAGGCAGACGATCTCGTCGACGCCGTTCTGCCGGAACACGCCGGCGAGCTCGTTGTAGCGCGGCAGGTGCGTCGACGAGCAGGTCGGCGTGAACGCGCCCGGCAGCGAGAACGCGATCACGGTGCGGCCGTCGAACACGTCCTGGCTGCGCACGTCCTTCCACGCGTCCTCTTCGCGGGTGCGGAACACGACCTCGGGGACCTTCTGGCCTTCACGGTTCTGGAGCATCTCTTCCTCCTTCGTGCTGCCGAGTGTGGCATCCGGCTCGCGATCGGCGAAATGGATAGTTATTATTTGGCGATAGGATGAGCTTATCGCACGCCCTGTCCGGCATGACGCTCACCCAGCTCGCGTACCTGGTGGCGGTCGACCGCTGTCGCTCGTTCCGCGAGGCGGCGTCCGCGTGCCACGTGACGCAGCCGGCGCTGAGCCAGCAGGTGCAGAAGATCGAGGACCAGCTCGGGCTGCGGATCTTCGACCGCTCCCGGCAGCCGGTCGTGCCGACCGAGCCCGGCACGCGGGTGCTCGCCCAGGCGCGCGTCATCCTGCGCGAAGCGGAGCGGATGGCGGACGTCCTGGGCGAGCTCGCCGGCGAGATCGCGGGGCCCTACCGTCTCGGCATCATCCCGACCCTGGCGCCGACGCTCCTGCCGCTGTTCGTGCCGGGCTTCGCACGCCGTCATCCGCGCGTCGAGCTGGTGGTCGAGGAGCTGCAGACCGCCGCCATGCTCGCGCGCCTCGCCGACGACACGCTCGACGGCGGGCTCGCCTCGACGCCGCTGGCAGCGCCCGGGATCCACGAGCGGCCGCTCTACCGCGAGCCGTTCCACGTCTACCTGTCGTCGGGGCACCGGCTCGCGCGCCGGCCGCGCGTCGCGCAGGCGGAGCTCGCGTCGGAGGACGTCTGGATCATGGCCGAGGGGCACTGCTTCCGGGAGCAGGTGCTGCAGCTCTGCGGTGCCGGCCGCTCGGTGCGTCACCAGAGCGGCGGAACGGTGCGCTTCGAGAGCGGCAACTTCGAGACGCTCGTGCGCCTGGTCGACGCGGGGTTCGGGATGACGGTGCTGCCCGACATGGTGATCCGCACGCTGCCGGCCGCGCGCCGCAGGAGCCGCGTGCGGCCGTTCGCGCCGCCCGTGCCGACGCGCGAGGTGAGCTTCGTGCACAGCCGCGATCACCTGCGGCGCGCCATCGCGGACGCGCTGGTCGCAGAGATCCGCGACGCTCTGCCCGCCCCGCTGGTCGCCGCCGCGCGCCGCGAGCAGCGCGTGCTGTCGCCGCTCGCGAGCGACGCGGCCGCACCGGCCTGACCGCCTCGCCGGCCCCGCGACGTCGCCGAGCCGGCGCGCTATGCTTCCCGGGTCGCTCTCATGCGGCGAGAAGGAGCCTTCCGTGATCGACCGCGTCGTTCTCGTCAAGCTCAAGAAGGAATATGCGAACCCCGCTGCGCGGGCGGAGATCGCCCGCCACGCTCTCGACGCGCTGCGGCCGCTGCCGGGCGTCGTGTCGGTGACCGCGGGCGGCCCAGGCGACGCCGCGAGCGAGGCGTCGTGGGACGTCAACATCACGATCCGCTTCGCGAGCTTCCCCGACTTCGAGCGCTACCGCGCGCACCCCGACCACCGGCGCTTCGCCGACGAGTACCTCGCGCCGCGCAGCGAGGTGCGGAAGGCCTGGAGCTTCGACGTCGAGACGCGGTGAGCCGCACCGCGCCGGCGCGCGTCAGCGCGCGGCGTCGCCGGGGCGAGGCTTGCCGAGCAGCGCGATCAGCTCCTTGTCGTTGCGCCGGACCGCGTCGCGCGCGCCGTTCTTCGACCACATCCGCCGCGT
>JBFMAS010000416.1:0-2619 GCA_040755575.1 Thermodesulfobacteriota bacterium | reverse complement strand
GAGCCGCTGCCGCGCCTCGTGCGCCGGCGGCCGGCGCTCGCGGGCGCGCTCGTGCTGCTCGCGTGCGGCTTCGCCGTCCTCGCGCTCGGCCGCGTGCAGGAGGTCCGCGACGGATTCGCCCGGCAGTCGTACGGCGACGTCTACGCGCCCGCGATCGCCGCGCTCGCGCAGCTCGCCGCGCCCGACGAGCTGGTCTACCACAACTCCTGGATGGACTTCGCGGTGCTCTACGCGTTCCGTCCGCGCGGCCGCTACGTCTCCGGGCTCGACCCGATCTTCCTCTACCAGAAGGATCCCGAGCTGTTCGCGAAGAACCTGGCGCTGTCGCGCGGGCGCGCACGCGACGCGGCGCAGATCGTCGCGCACGACTTCGGCGGCCGCTGGGTGTTCGTCACGCACCAGCCGCGCGATCGTGCCTTTCGCGCGCTGCTCGGGCGAAGCCGCGGCGTGCGCCTGCTGTACGACGACGGCGTCGCGCAGATCTGGCAGGTCCTCGTGGAGCCGGCTCCGCTGCTCGCTCCGCCGGCGTAGCGAAGCGGGGCGGCGCGCCCCTCAGCGCGCGAGATCGATCTCGCCTGGCTGCAGCAGGCGCAGGATCTCGGGCTGGAAGGCCTGCAGGCGGTCGAGGACCTCGCGGCACGGCGCGCGGTGGTCCGACTCCCACCACAGCTCGCGTCCGCGCCGGTAGACCCGGATGCCGTGGCATGCGGCCTCGGCGACGAGGTCCATGGCGGTGCTGAATCGGTCGGCGGCGGTCATCGGCATCTCCCGTTCCGGCTGCGGCCGGCTGGCGACGTATGCATGCCGGCTGCCAGGCTGCGCAAGCAGGTTTTCGCGCCGCGCGACCGCGCAGGTGCCGCGGCGGCGGGCGGGTGCCCGCTTCCTCGGCACGCTCAGCGGGGACAGCGCGGGACGAGCGCGACCACCTGCTGCTGCAGGCGCGGGTCGAGCGGCTCGGGGCGCCGCAGCTCCGCCGCGCGCTCGAGCAGCGGCAGAGCGTCGCAGGGACGCCCGAGCTCGAGGTAGGCGGTGGCGAGGTTCTCGTGTCCGGCCGCGTGGCGCGGCGCACGGCGCAGCAGCTCTTCCCACGCCTGCGCCGCCGCCCGGAGGTCGCCCGCCGAGTAGAGCGCGTTGCCGAGGTTGTAGCGCGCGTCGGGGTCGCCCGGCTGCACGGCGAGGACGCGCGCGTAGCGCGCCGCCGCATCGGCGTAGCGCCCGGCGGCGTAGAGCAGGTTGCCCGCCTGGAAGTTCGCGACCGCGTCGTCGGGCGCGAGCTCGAGGCCGCGCTGGTAGAGCTCGAGCGCGCGGCGGTCGCGGCCGACGCTCACGCTGTGGGCGGCGAGCGCGAACCACGCGTGCGGCGCACGCGGGTTCAGCGCGAGCACGCGCTGCAGCCCCTGGGCCGGGTCCTGGCTGCGGACGCGCAGCAGGACCAGCGCGGCCAGCAGCGTCCCGACGGCGACGGCGGCGAGCGCGAGCAGCGCCGGCCTGCGCCAGGCGCCGCGTGGCGCGGCGGGCGTCCCCGGGACGCGCGACGCGGCGTAGCCCACGACCAGCACCGCCGCCGGCAGCAGGAGCATGACGGCGTTGATCGCCTGGTTCGCGGCCTCGAGGAGCGCGCGGCCCCGCGACGTCACGAGCGCGAGGCCGAGCGCGGCGTGCGCGTAGTTGACGGTCGCGACCTGAAGCTGGATCGCCGCCGTCGCGATCGTCACCAGCACGGCGGCGAGCCCGGACGCGAGCACCAGCTCGACGCGGCGCCACCACGTCGGCGCGGGCACGGCGAGCGCGACGCCGAGCGCGGCGACCAGGAAGACGGGCAGGCTCTCGCCGCTCCACGCCCCGATCGGCTGCGCGACGCCGGCGAGGTGGGTGTAGATGGTGATCTGCGCGCCGTCCGCGGCGAGGCCCGTGATCACGCTGGGACGGTCGACCAGCCACAGCGATGCGCCGGCGGCGAGCGCGATCGCCCGCACGAGCGAGTCACGCAGCGGCAGCAGGACGACGTACACCGCGGCGCAGCACGCGGCCGCGCGCGCGAGGAAGCTAGCGCTTCGCCGGAGCGGCCTCATCGGGCTGCACCCAGGCCTCGACCCAGTAGATCCACACCGCCATGGCCAGCGCGATGACGAGCGTCTGCCAGACGAAGATGTGCATGCGCTCGAACAGCGACGGCCAGTGCGCGCCGAGGACCATCAGGCTCGCGACCCGCACCACGTTGACCAGCAGGATCGCCGGCACGCCGATCGCGACGCCGATCGCCTTGTCGCGCCAGCGGCTCGGGAAGGCCAGCACGGCGGCGCAGTAGATCAGCGTCGGCAGGACGCCGTTGCACGCCTCCACGACGACGGCGCGAAAGCCGTCGAAGGACAGCTCGTCGCCTTGCGCGGCGACGTCGCCGAGCAGACGCAGCGGCCAGCTCGTCAGCACGGCGACCGCGCGCGATGCCGGCTCGTGCAGCGCGACGCGCGCGGCATCGGTCGAGGCGATCGCGGTCAGGGCGCCGGCGAGCAGGACGAAGAGCAGCGCGAAGCGCACGCTCGCGGCTCGCGTCGCCGTCGCGTCCCGCGCTGCCGCCGGGTGCCGGGCGCTGTGTCCCTCGGGCTGCATCGCTCGAGC
>JBFMAS010000415.1:0-7615 GCA_040755575.1 Thermodesulfobacteriota bacterium | reverse complement strand
AGGTGCGCGCGCGCGTCGACGAGCTGCTGTTCGCGGAGATCGCGCGGCGCCGGGCGGCCTGCGCGGGCGATCCGGCCGGCGCGGGCCCGGGCTCCCGGCAGCGGAGCGACGTGCTGTCGCTCCTGCTCGGCGCGCGTGACGAGGACGGGCGGCCGCTGCCCGACCAGGCGCTGCGCGACGAGCTCATCACGCTGCTCGTCGCCGGGCACGAGACCACCGCGACCTCGCTCGCCTGGGCCGTGCACCACGTGCTCGAGCACGACGACGTCCGGGCGCGCCTCGAGTCCGAGCTGACCAAGCTCGGCGGCGCGCCGTCGCCCGAGGCGGTCATGCGCCTCGACTACCTGGACGCCGTCGCCAAGGAGACGCTTCGCTTGACGCCGATCGTGCCGCTCGTCGGGCGCCGGCTGACGCGCGACCTGCGCATCGGCGGCATGGACCTGCCGGCGGGCGTCGTGGCGGCGCCGTGCATCGTGCTCGCGCACCGCCGCGAGGAGACGTGGCCCGAGCCGCTCGCCTTCCGTCCCGAGCGCTTCCTCGAGCGCAAGCCGACGCCGTACGAGTTCCTGCCCTTCGGCGGCGGCGTGCGCCGCTGCCTGGGCGCGGCGTTCGCGCTCTACGAGATGAAGATCGTCCTCGCCGAGGTGATGACGCGCGTCGTGCTGCGCGCGGCGCCGGGCTACCAGGTGCGCGTCGTGCGCCGCTCAGTGACACTCGCGCCGTCCGAGGGGATGCCGGTGGTGGTCGAGCGCCGAGCGGCGTGAACGACGGCGCGGCGCGCGCCGGCGCTCAGCCGCCCTTCTGGTAGGTCCCGACGAGCTCCGCCTGCGCGACCACGTGGCCGTGCATCGCCTGCTCGAGCTTCTGCTTGGTCGGCTCGCCGAGGTCCCCGAGCCCGCGGTCGAGCGCGTACAGCTTGAAGAAGTAGCGGTGCCGTCCGATCGGCGGGCACGGTCCGCCGTAGCCCGTCCGCTTCCAGTCGTTGCGGCCCTCGCGCGTGCCGTCCGGCAGCGGCTCGCCGCCCTCGGGCAGACCCTTCGCCGACGCCGGGATGTCGTAGAGCACCCAGTGCACCCACGTCATCCTGGGCGCCTTGGGGTCCGGCGCGTCGGGGTCGTCGACGATCAGCGCGAGGCTCTTCGCGTTCGCCGGGACGCCCGACCAGGCGAGCGCCGGCGCGGCGTCGTCGCCCTCGCAGGTGTGCTTGCGCGGGATCTTGCCGTTCGCCGTGAACGCCGGCGACGTAATGGTCATCGCTTCACCTCCGGCCGCCGGATCGGCGTGCAGCGCGAGCGACGGCAGGAGCAACGACAGCAGCCCCGCGACGGCGACGCGCGAGCGACCCGGCCGCATGGCGCCGGCATAGCACGCGCCGCAGGCCGTCTCGACGCGTCTCGCGGCGCACCGATCACTCCGCGAGCCGCTCGATGCTGTCGAGCGTCGCCGCCGCGAGGTCGCTCACCGAGCGCTCCTTCGCGAGCGCGACGACCCGCTGCTCGCTCACCATCCACGCGGGACGCGTCTGCGTCGCCGCACCGTCGGCCTCGACCGACGAGTACAGCAGCTCGTCGCGCACGCCCCAGAGCCCCGCGTGCGACACGAACAGCGCGTCGACCACCGTACCCGGGATCAGCAGCGGAGTGAGCAGCAGGACGTACGACGGGCCGAGCCAGTTGTTGTAGCGGTCGACATCGACCACCCCGCTGACGACCAGCACGGCGTCGGCGCCTTCGCGCGCGGCGGCGCGGCGGATCGACGCCAGGTCCTGCGCCGCCGCCGTGTCGCGGCCGACCAGGACCACGTCCGACACGATGCGATCGCGCTTCAGCGACTCGCCGATGCGCAGCAGCTTCTGCTCGTCGGACGGCTCCCATTCCCAGAGCCGCGGCGCGGCCGCCGGCGTCGCGGCCGGCTGGGCCGGCGGGTGCAGGAAGATGCCGAGCTTGAACGGCCGCGCGAGCGGTGCGACGCCGGCCGGTCCGGCGGGCGGCGCGACCACGGCGGCGAGCGCGTCACGGTCGAGCCCCCGCGCGGACGTGCACGCGGGGAGCAGGACGAGCAAGGCGAGCAGGGCGCAGCGTCTCCGCATGGTCCTTGGATGCCAGACCGCGACCCAAGCGGTCGAGCGGACGCGGTCGAGAATCGACCGCCCGCCGTCGCGCTGCTCGAGCCGTGTGTGATACGTGCCGATGACCGTCTGCAGGAGGAGCGGAGAGATGTACGAGATGCGACCGACGAACGGCCGACCGATGCCACAGGTCGTGCGGCGCAGCCGATGCGCCCGGCACGCGGTGACGCTCACCGTCCTCGGCGCGATGCTGCTCGCGAGCTGCGCCGCAATCCGGCGCGACGAGGCGCAGAGCACGGAGAACCTGCTCACGGCTGCCGGCTTCAAGGCGCGCCCGGCCGACACGCCAGCGAAGGTCGCGCAGCTCAAGAGCCTGCCGCCGCTCAAGATGGAGATGCGCCAGAAGGACGGCAAGGTCGTCTACACCTACGCCGACCCGGACAACTGCAGCTGCCTCTACGTCGGCGGCCCGCAGCAGTACGCGGAGTACCGACGCCTCGCCCTGCAGCAGCAGATCGCGGAGGACCAGATGGCGGCCGCCGAATCCGAGGAGGCCGCCGCGATGGACTGGGACATGTGGGGGCCGTGGGGCTGGTACTGAGCCGCAGCCCTCAGTCCCGCGCCATCCGCCCGAGCCCGGCCTCGATCTCCTCGAGCGTCATGCCGCGCGTCTCGGGCGCCCACCACAGCACGACGAGCGCGCCGGCGATCGGCCCGATCGCCATCAGCCCGACCGCGCCCGGGATGCCGATCTCGACCGCGAGCGCGCCGATCAGCGCCGGGGTCGCGAACTCCATCACGCGGCCGAACAGGTTCGTCGTCCAGCTGTAGCCGGTCGCGCGGATCGCGGTCGGGAAGAGCTCGGTCGCGTAGGTATTGGTGGCCGCGTTGGCGCCGAGGAAGCTCACCACCGTCACCGACATCAGCGTCATCTGCAGGAGCACGTTCGCGCTCTCGACCCGGAACAGCGTGAAGATCGCGATCGCGGCCGCCATGTAGAAGCCGGCGCAGGTGACGCGTCGGCCGAGCCGGTTCATGAGGTAGCCGGCGAGCGGCGAGCCCAGCACGAAGCCCGCGAGGTAGCCGACCGCCACCACGGCGCCGTACTCCGCGGCGCTGTAGCCGAGGTTGCGCGAGGCGTGGATCGTCCAGAAGGTCGTCGCGGGCGACGTCACCAGGTGGTTGCAGTTCCAGATCAGCGTGACGAGCAGCGAGCGCGCCCGGTACTGGGGCTCGAACGGCACCTTCAGGTGCTGCCACATCTCGCTCCAGGTCTGCGTGCCGCGCTCGCGCGCGACCTCCTCGAAGCGCCGCGTCTCCTTCATGCCGAGACGGAAGAAGAAGATCAGGCCGAGCGGGATGAGCCCGATCGCGTACATCGTGCGCCAGTCGTAGTGCCCGAGCACCCAGCCCGCGGCGAGGAAGGCGACGATCGTCCCGACCGCCGCGACGCCGGACAGCAGCGCGATGCCGAAGCCGCGCCAGCGCGTCGGGTACTCCTCGCCGATGATGATCAGCGACAGCGCGAACTCGCTCGCGAGGAAGATGCGCGCCGCGAGCTGGTAGAAGGTGAACTGCTCGATGGTGGTCGACAGCGCGGTGAGCCCCGTGAACAGCGTGTAGCCGAGGATCGTCAGCGTGATCAGCAGGCGGCGCCCGTAGCGGTCGGCGAACACCAGCACGAAGAACGAGATCACCGCGCCGATGCGCGCGACGCCGACCACCAGCCCCCAGGCACGGTCGTCGAGGCCGTACTGCACCTGCACGAAGGGCGCGACGGTGGCGAGGATCGCGGCGTCGAAGCCGTCGAAGAAGGTCGCCGACGCGAGCATCGCGAGCAGCGCCCAGAGGTACGGACGCATCTCGCCCGCCTCGACGTCGCCCGCGCGCGGCGCCGAAGGCGGTGGAACCGGTTCGGGGGAGCTGCTCATCGGTGCCCACTTTGAGCCGATCGGCGCGGACCGCACAATCCCGGCGCGCGCGAGCTCGCGTGGGCGATGCGCGAGCGGCTCAGCCCTGGCCCATGTAGATCGAGCGCCGCGGCCGCAAGAGCACGCTGCGCACCATCGGCTCGAAGTCGGCGAGCTGCATCGACTCGTACGCCGGGTCGAACGAGCACTGGTCGTAGAGCTCGCAGAACTCCGCCGTGTCTTCGAACCACTCGTGGCCGCGGAAGCGCTCGCGCGCGTCCTTGTCGAGGCCCAGGCGCTCGAAGAAGTAGTAGCCCTGGAAGATGGCGTGCTTGTCGACGATCCAGAGGTTCTTCTCGGAGACGAACGGCTTCAGGATCGCCGCCGCGATGTCGGAGTGATTGAAGCAGCCGAGCGTGTCGCCGATGTCGTGCAGCAGCGCGCACACCACGTACTCCTCGTCGCGGCCGTCGCGATGCGCCCGGGTCGCGGTCTGCAGGCTGTGCTCGAGGCGGTCGACGGCGTAGCCGCCGAAGTCGTCCTGCAGCAGGCGCAGGTGATCCAGCACGCGGTCGGGCAGCTTCTGCTGATAGGGCAGCGCGGCGCGCGCGACGATCGCCCAGTCCTCGAGCCGTCCGTCGACCATTCGGGTGAAGCCGGCTCGCTCGCCTCGTGGCTCGATGCTCATGCGTCCCTCCTTGGTGAAGCTGCAGCCGAGCGTACGCCCGTGCGCGCTCCGTGTCTTCTCGCAGCCGGCGGATCGGTTATCATTTCGTGCGATGATCCGGGAGTCGTTCGCGCGCTGGCAGATCCCGGCCGAGGTCGAGGGCATCGTGCTGCTCGGCACCTCGGGCGGCCAGCACGGCAGGAGCGGCGCCGCGGAGCGCCACCACCACGCGGAGCTCGAGCTGCACTTCGTCACGCACGGCCGCGGCGTGTTCCTGCTCGGCGAGCGCCGCGTCGAGGCGGAGCCGGGGACGCTGCTCTGGGTCGCGCCCTACCGCGACCACACCGTGCTCGACCCGAGCGCCGACTTCCGGCGCTGGATGCTGCTCGCGCGCCCGCGCCTGGTGCGTCGCGTCTTGCCGCCCGCCGACGCGCGCTTGCTGCTCGCGCAGCGCGCCGCACGCGAGGACGCGCCGCTCTGGCGCACGCTGCCGCCGCACCAGGCCCGCGCGCTCGCCGCCAAGTTCGCCGAGACGCGCTCCGGCGAGCGCGAGCACTTCGCGGTCTACAACGCGACCATCGGCTACGTGCTGGCGCGCGCCTTCAAGGCGTTCTCGGCGACCGACATGCTGCCGTCGTGGTCGGTGCTCCACCCGGCGGTGGCGGAGGCGGTGCGCGTGCTGCGCGACGACGCGGGCAACGTCGGCCGCGCCGAGCTCGCGCGCCGCTGCGGCGCGAGCGAGTGGCACCTGAGCAAGCTGTTCCACGCCCAGGTCGGCGTGTCGCTGGTCGAGTTTCGCAACCGCTGTCGCCTCGACCGCTTCCTCGAGCTCTACGGCGACGGCAGCCGCGTCAAGATGACGACCGCTGCGCTCGATGCGGGCTTCGGGAGCTACCCGCAGTTCCACCGCGTGTTCCGCGCGCGCATGGGCTATGCGCCCGCCGAGCACGCGCGCCGCCTGCGCGCCGGCTGACCGGGCTCGAGCGAGGGGCGGCGTCGCCTCAGTTCGAGCTGATCTTGCTGCCCTTGAGCGTCAGGTCGCCGCTCGACTGCACGGTGATCTTCGTTCCCTTGAGGACGATCTCGCCGCTCTTCTTGAGCACGATCGACGCGCTGCCGCTGCGCAGCTCGATGCCGTCGCTGCTGCTGAGCACGGTGAGGCCGTCGATCACCACGTTCGCGCCGCCGGCGACGTCGAGGTCGAGCGCCCCGCCGACGGCGACAGCCGCCGCGTCGCCGGTCGCGACGTCCAGCGACCCGCCGACCGCCGTGCTCGCGTCGCCGCCGATCATCGTCACGGCGTCGCCCGCGACCATCGTGCTCGCGTCGCCGCCGACGGCGAGGGCCGCGTTGCGCCCGGCCTGCACGGCGTGGTCGCGCCCGACGCTCAGCTTGCGATCGGCGCCGACCCTGCTCGACGCGCTGCCGCCGACGGTCACCCTCTGGTCGAGGCCGACGGTCACCGTCTGGCTGCCCGCGACGACGACGCTCGCCGACCCGCCGCCGTCCTGCGCGGGATGGGCGGGCGTCGCCGCGAGCGCGCCGAGCAGCGCGAGTCCCGTCGCGAGCCGCCGAGGGTAGCCGTGGAGCGTGTCGCCGTGCATGGTTGCCTCCCGCGCGGGCAGGCGTAGCGGCTGCTCTGCTATGCCAGGCCTTCGGGCGGCGGACGAGGCCGCTTCGTGCCGGGCGGGCGAGATCTTCTACCGGCCGGCGGTCCGGCATTCGCCGCCGGCGTGCACCGCGGTTGTCGTACGCCGTCAACCGCCGTCGTCGGCGCATCCCTCGTTCCCCATCGCCCATCGCGGCTGCTAGCGTTGGCCCGGTGGAGCCGCTGCGGCTGATCGTGCACTCGGACTACCTCTGCCCGTGGTGCTACAACGCCGCCGTCCGGCTGCGCCGCATCGAGGACGAGAGCGGCGGCGACGTGCGCATCGCGTGGCGGAGCTTCCTCCTGCGCCCGCTGCCGGACCCGCGGCGCACGCTCGAGAGCTTCCGTGCCTACACGCGCTCCTGGCTGCGGCCCGCAGCCGAGCCGGACGCGGGCACGTTCCGGGTCTGGCAGGGCGACGCGGGACCGCCCTCGCACAGCGTGCCGCCGCACCTTGCGGCGAAGGCGGCCGCGTCGCTCGGCGAGGCGGAGTTCGAGCGGATGCATCTCGCCCTCTTCGAGGCCTACTTCGGGCACAGCCGCGACGTCACCGACGCCGCGACGCTGCGCGCGATCTGGCGCGAGCAGGGGCTGCCGGCGGACGAGCTCGCGCGCGTCGACGACCCCCGCTTCCTCGAGCAAACGACGGCGGAGCACGAGGAGGCGGCCCGCCTGGGCGTGAATGGCGTGCCGGCGGCGCGCGTCGAAGGCAACGACGCGTTCGTCACCGGGGCGTACCCGATCGAGATGTACCGACGATGGATCCAGCGCGCCCGGGCCCAGGCGGCCGGCTGATGGGCCGCGCCGCCGCCTCGAGCCTGCTTTCCCGGCATGCGGCGCGCCTGCTAGGATCGCGTGTCCTGTTTGCCGACGGGGAGCACGGAATGCGACCGCAGAGCACGATCGTGCAGCGAGGCTTGCTGCGATGCCTGCAGGCGGCGGTCGTGCTCGTGCCGCTGGTCGTCGCTCGTCTCGGCGCCGCGCAGGACACGGCGGCCCCGCCCCCCGCCGAGGACACGGGCAACGTCGTCACCCGCACGGCGAGCGGCGGCTACACGATCGACGCGTTCGAGACCAACGTCGTGCAGGTGCTGACCGAGGTCGGCGATCAGGCCGGCTTCACGGTGCAGGCACCCGACAACTTCAACTCGCCGCTCACCCTGTCCGCCGAGGACCTGCCGCTCGACCAGCTCCTGCGCCGCGTGCTGCGGAACGAGAACTACATCATCGTCTACCGCGGCGGCGTGCAGAAGACCGCCATCTCGGGCGACGACATCGACAAGATCTTCCTGCTGTCGCAGGCGTCGAGCGGACCGGCGCCG
>JBFMAS010000414.1:0-3148 GCA_040755575.1 Thermodesulfobacteriota bacterium | reverse complement strand
GGCATCTTTCCGCCGCCCGGAGTCTGGTCCTGGGGCGCCTCGCGGGTCGTCACCGGGCCGCGGGCCCGCACCTTCGCGCGGCTGACGATCGGCCTTGCGGCCGCCCTCGTGGCGTGCTCGCTGACGGGTCTCGGGCTGGTGCTGTACGTGGCGCGCGTGCTGCTCGACTGCCGGGCCTAGGGGCATCCGGCGCCGCCCCGCGTCAGCGCTGCCCCAGGACCACGACGCACGACACGGCGCCCGGGCCGCCGACGTTGTGCGCGAGCGCGAGCTCCGGATCCTTGACCTGGCGCTCGCCGCAGTTGCCCCGGAGCTGCTGCACGCACTCGTAGATCATGCGCACGCCCGACGCGCCGATCGGGTGGCCGAAGGACTTGAGGCCGCCCGACGGGTTGATCGGCATGTCGCCGTCGACCCGCGTGCGGCCCTCCTCGACCCACCTGCCGCCCTCGCCCTTCTTGGCGAAGCCGAGGTCCTCGATGTTCGAGATCTCGGTCCAGGTGAAGCAGTCGTGCACCTCGGCGAGGTCGACGTCCGACGGCTGGATGCCCGCCTGCTCGTACGCCTGCTTCGCCGCGGCCTGCGTCGAGCGAAAGCCCGTGTAGTCGAAGGTCGGGTCGAAGTAGGGACGCCCCGTCGCGACGGCGAGCGCCGCGCCCTTCACCAGCGCGTAGTCGTCGCGGAAGCGCTTCGCGATGTCGGCGCGGCAGACGATCGCCGCGGCGCCGCCGTCGGTGGTCGGGCAGCAGTCGAACAGCCCGAAGGGCCAGGCGATCATCGGCGCGGAGAGCACCTGCTCCTCGGTGACCTCCATCTTGAGGTGCGACAGCGGGTTGCGTGCGCCGTTCCAGTGGTTCTTGACGGCGACCTTGGCGAGCGTCTCGCGGGTGAGGCCGAACTCGTGCATGTAGCGGTTCGCCGCGAGCGCGAAGAGACCCGGCGCGGTGTTGCCCTTGGCGAGGATCTGGTGCCCGACGCGCGGGATGCCGCGCCCGGGGCGGTCCTTGAGCTTCTCCGAGCCCACGACCAGCACGATGTCGTGCTGCCCGGACGCGATCGCCAGGCACGCGTTGCGGAAGGCGTCGGTGCCGGTCGCGCAGAAGTTCTCGACCCGCGTGACCGGGCGGTCGTAGAGGCGCAACGGATCGGCGAGCGAGATACCCGCCTTGCCGCCCTGCGCGTGCGGCAGGTAGGTGCCGATGTACGCGGCGTCGATCTCGCTCGGCTCGATGCCCGCGTCGGCGTACGCCTGGAACGCCGCCTCGCAGACCTGGTCCTCGTACGTCATGTCGTAGAGGTCGCCGAACTTCGTGCAGCCGACGCCGATCACGGCGACCTTGTCGCGGATGGAGTTCATAGCGGGCGCGCCTTCCAGAAGTAGTTGTAGTTCTCGCCGCCGGCGTGCAGCCGGCGGAAGGTGAGCTCGACCGGGGCGCCGATCTTCACCTCGTCGGGCGTGCAGTCGGTCATCTGGACGTAGACGCGCCCGCCGCCCTCGAGGTCGACCACCACCATGCCCATCGGGTGGTCGAGGTTCGCCGCCAGGTGGTCGACCGTGTAGGTGAAGATCGTGCCTTTCTTGTTGAGCTTGACGGGCTCGAGACCCTGGCGCGCCTTGCACTTCAGGCAGACGCGCGCCATCGGGTACTGCACCAGGCCGCACTCGCCGCAGCGCGTCCCGTAGAGGCGCGTGTCCTGCTGCAGCTCGCGCGCCTCGAGCACGTTGCTCACGAGCTCGACGGGCGTCTCGTCCTGGCCGAGGATGCGGCGGTACTTGAGGTACTTCTCGTAGGTCGGCAGCGGCAGCTTGCGCTCGATCGCGGCGCCGAGGCCGGGCCGGCCGGCGAGCGCGCCGCCACCCGCGGTCGCGCGGAAGAGCAGCGCCTCGGCGCCCTCGCCGAACGCGGCGGTCACGATCGCGTCGGCCGGCTTCGCCTTCTCGAGCGCGCTCGCGAGCTGCAGCAGCGGGTCCGGCGATCCCGTGACGCCGATCTGCGGGATCAGCGACGGCACGAGCCGCGTCCTCGCGTCGACGCCGACCTCCTTCGCGAGCTGCTGCGCGGTGCGCGCATCGGGCGTGCCGACGGCGAGCGCCGCCAGGTCGCCGGCGCCGACGCCGTGCTCGTTCATGACGCGGCCGATCACCTCCGCCATGTCGCGCAGGTAGCCGTGCGTCACGGAGAAGCGGGCGTCCTGGGTCTGGACGCCGGAGCTCTCGTTGCTGCGCCACTGGAAGGTGAACTCCTCCGCGACCGCCGCCGAGGCGACGAACTCCGCGAGGCGCGCCTTGCCGTCGACCACGACCGCGACGGCGGCGTCGCCGAGCGTGCCCTCGAGGTCGCTCTCGGGCTCCGCTGGACGGCAGTCCGACGCGACGACCAGCACGCGCCGCGCCTGGCCGCTCTGCACCGCGCGCACCGCCGCGGACAGCGCCGCGAGCCCGGCGCGTACCGAGCCCGCGAAGTCGGCGGTGACGATCTCGCGCGGCAGGTCGCACGCCGTCGCGACGACGCTCGCCACCTGCTTCTCGCGGTACGGCGACGAGGTCGACGCGAAGAACAGACCGTCGATCTGCAGCGCGTCGAAGTCCTCGAGGCAGCGGTGCGCCGCGGCCACCGCGAGCGTCAGCGCATCCTCGTCGTAGAACGCGACCGCCTTCTCGCCGGGCGGCTGCTTGGCGCCCCACGCCTTGGCGATGAGCGCGCGGTCGAGCCGCGAGCGCGGGACGTAGACCCCGATCGAGCTGATTCCCACCATGGATGCGGATCCTCTGCGAGCGGCCTGGCGCGGCCGGGAACCCCGAACGGCTACCATCCGGGTGCCGCGGACGCGAACCGCTTGACCCGCCACGCGGCATCGGACACGAGGCGACGTGGCGCGCATCCGCATCGGCGTGATCGGCACGGGCTTCGGCGTCCGGGTGCAGATCCCGGGCTTCCTCGAGAGCGGCGAGCTCGAGGTGGTCGCGGTCGTCAGCCGCTCGGAGCGGCGCGCACGCGAGGTGGCGGCGCGCTTCGCGATCCCGCACGCCCTCACCGACCACCGCGCGCTGCTCGATCTGCCGCAGCTCGACGCGGTGAGCGTCGTCACCAGCCCCGACACGCACCCGGCGCTGGTCGCCGACGCGCTCGCCGCCGGCAAGCACGTG
>JBFMAS010000413.1:0-4568 GCA_040755575.1 Thermodesulfobacteriota bacterium | reverse complement strand
CGTGCGGCGACCGCGCGGCCCCGCCCGCCGGACCGGGGCCGAACGACTTCGGCGTGAGCTTCGGCAACCCGGCCTTCGGCCGCTGGGTCAACGACGAGTTCGGCCTGCCGGCCTTCCGCTACGACGGCTGCGCGAGCGGCGCGTGCAGCGAGCCCGCGGACGCGTTCCACCAGATCGGCAACGGCGAGGTGGTGGGCGTCGCGCACGTCGACGGGCACGTCGAGCTGCTCACCGCGAAGACCTTCTACCGCATCGCCAACCGCCACGACCCGGCGCAGGGCGGCCTCGCGGGCGGCTTCGGCTGGGTGCGCGACGGCGACGAGACCTGGAGCACGCGGTACGCGGAGCGTCCCGAGGGCTGCTCGTACGAGCGCCTGCTCGGCATGGGCTACGCGAAGAAGGTCATCGAGCACCGCGGGCTGCGGCTCGAGCACTGGGTCTATGCCGCGCCCGGCGGCGACGAAGCGCTGCTCGAGCGCGTCGTGCTCACCAACCTGTCGGAGCGCGACAAGCCGCTCTCCTACTTCGACTACTGGGACGTCGCCTGGTGGCTCGTCCGGGCCACGACCCCGGTCACGCCGACCTCGGCCTACGACCCGGCGCGCGTCGCGACGTCGTACGACGCGGCGCGCGGCGCGCTGAAGGCGGTGAGCCTCGCCGCGGCGGGCGACCTCGAGGTGCCGAGCCTGACCGACGACCCGTCGCCGAAGGCGGCCTTCGTCGCGTACCTCGACGGGACGCCGGACCGCTTCGACACGGTGCAGGACGCGTTCCTCGGCGCGGGCGGCGCGCGCTTGCCCGCCGCCGTCGCGCGCGGCGAGCTCGGCAACTCGCTCGACGACGGCGGCTCGCTCGCGAACGAGCGCGCGGTGCTGGCGACGCAGACGAGCTTCACGCTGGCGCCCGGCGAGTCGCGCGAGCTGCACGTCGTCTACGGCATCGCGCCCCGCGGCACCGAGGACGACGTGATCGACCGCTTCCGCGCCGCGGCGCCGAACCGCCTGCCGGAGGTGATGGCGGGCTGGGCCGCGCGGCTGCCGCGCGTCGAGCTTCCCGACGAGCGCTGGGTCGGACGCGAGATGGCGTGGAGCGCCTACTACCTGCTCTCCGGCATGCTGCGCGAGGACTACTTCGGGACGCGCGTCGTCAACCAGGGCAGCATCTACCAGTACTTCTGGGGCGCCAACGCGGGCCCGCGCGCCGCGCTGCGCCACCTGCTGGCGCTCGTCTGGATCGATGCGGCGGCGGCGCGCGAGGTGCTCGTCTACTACCTGCGCGCGATGCGGCCGACCGGCGAGCTCTCGTACGCGACCGCCGGCTACGGCGGCTGGCAGCCGTTCGGCTTCGAGCCGAGCGACAGCGGCCTCTGGCTGCTCTGGGCGGCGAGCGAGTACCTGCACGTGACGCGCGACCTCGCCTTCCTCGACGAGCGCCACGACTGGTACTGCGAGCAGGCTCGCGGGCGCTGCGGCAGCGCGTCCGCGTACGAGATGCTGAAGCAGGCGTACGTCTACCAGGCGGACGTCGTCGCGACCGGCTCGCACGGGCTCGTGCGGCTGCTCGACTCCGACTGGGACGACTTCCTGACCTCGTTCTCGCAGGACGTCGACGCGGCGCGGACCGAGGAGCTCGGCGAGTCGACGCTCAACACCGCGCTGGCGCTCGTCGCCTACCCGGGCTTCGCGAGCGTCGCGGAGCGGCGCGGCGACGTCGCGTTCGCCGCCGCGGGGCGCACCGCGGCCGCCCGGCTCGCGGCCGCGCTCGACGCGCAGTGGCGCGGCGACTACCTGAACCGGGCGTACGTCTACACGCGCGACGACCGGCCGCTCGAGGTCGGCGCCGGCAACCTGTGGCTCGCGCCGAACGGCGTAGCGCTCCTCGCCGAGCCGCCCCTCGCGCTCGATCGCGAGCGCGCGGCGCGCCTCGTCGTGCGCATGCGCAGCGACCTGCTCGATCCCTCGCCGATGGGGCTCGCGAGCCAGGGCAGCCCGATCATCCAGGGACTCGGCACGGCGGGCTTCTGGTACTCGCTCGCGGGCCCCGCGATCGAGGGGCTCGCCCGGCGCGGCGACGTGCCGGGGGCGCACCGGCTCGCCTGGGACGCGTTCCTGCGCCAGACGTTCGCGACGCATGCCGAGACCTACCCCGGCATCTGGTACGGCGTCTGGAGCGGCCCCGACATGTACTTCACGCCGCTCGACGCGACCGGCGGCGCGATGCCGGGCGAGACGTGGTGCTTCCCCGGCGTGCTGTGCATGCGGGACTTCCCGATCGGCAACATGTTCTCGCACTCGGAGCCGCTCGTCGGCAGCGTGCGGCTCGCCGGGCTGCGCGCGGACGGCGACGGCCTGATCGTCGATCCCGTCCTTCCCTTCCCCGACTTCTCCTGGCGGAGCCCGGCGTTCTCGGTCACGCGGCACGGCGACGAGATCGCGGGCAGCGTGACGCTGCTCGGCGACGACGTCCTGCAGATGCGCGTGCGCGTGCCCGCGGACGCGCAGGGCGCGCAGGCCCGCGTCGACGGGCGGACCGTCGCCTCGTCGCTCGACGACGGCCTCGTGCGCTTCGCGCTGCCGGCGCGCGCCGGCGTTCCCGCGACGTGGTCCGTCGCCGCGCGCTGAGACGGCACCGCGTCAGGGGAGCGGCAGCGGCACGACCATCTGGCGCGCCGGCTCGGCGCAGCGCGTCTTCCTCTTGCTCGTGTCGCCGTCGACGAGCACGATCGCGCGTCGCTTCCCCGGCTGGACGACCAGCGCCTCGGCGGTCGGCGGCAGCGCGTCGCTCAGCGTCTCGACCTCCGCGACGACGGCGCCGTCGCGCAAGAGGCTCGCCGGCATCCGCCAGAGCCGGCTCGGCCGCGCGCCGTCCTCGACGCTGCCCGCGATGCCCCAGACGAACCCGTCGGCGAACGACAGCTCGCGGATGCCGCGCCCGCCGAGATCGACGGCCGCGACGCCGTCGAAGGCGACGTTGCCCTCCCGCACGATCCCGGGCACGAGCCGCAGCAGGATTGCACGATCGTCGCCGACCAGCGGACCGCGCAAGCCGAGCCAGACGCGCGGCCCGCCGTTGCCGGGAACCGCGGCTGCGCCCTCGACGTTGAAGGCGTCGCCCGGGCACGGACGGCCTCCGCTCGCGGCTTCGTCGGCGGCACGCTCGGCGGCGGAGATCGCGGCACAGACGGCGCGACGGAGCTCGCCGCCCGCGGCGTCGGACGAGGGCTCGATCAGCTCGCCTTCGCAGCGTGCGAGCCGCTCCTGCCAGCGCGCACCGGAGGCGAGCGGACTCACCGCGGAATCGTCGACGGCGACGCGCGCGACCGCGGCGCGGCCGGGGCGCGGCCGGCACGTCGAGTCGCGTCCGTGCGAGCCGAGGACGAGCACGTCCTCGCCGTCGCGCGCGAGGGCCTCGACGTCGTCGACCCGCGCACCGCGCAGAGCGATCCTCCATGCCTCGCGCGGCACGAGCCGACCGCCCTCCTCCACGTCGTACGCGAACAGCTCCGCGTCCTGCTCGTCGTCGGCGACCCAGACGCACGCGCCTCGCGCATCGCCGGCGCACGGCACCTCGAGCGCGGCCGACGCCTCGCACACGGGATAGCGCTCGAGGACGTCCTCGCGCGGCGCGGACGTCGCCGCACGCGCGGACACGACGACGAGCAGCGCCGCGAGCACGCTCGTCCCGTCCGCCACGATCCTCCGTCGCATCATCCTCCTCCGCGGCTGCAGCAAAACCTTGCATTGCGCCGTCCACCCGCGATACGCTCGGACGTCACGGACCGATACCGGGATCGACCGATCGCCACAACGCCGCGGCCAGGAAGGACATGGATTGCCGATCTGGTGCTGTACCGAGTGCGGGTGCGAGGCGGTCGCGTCGAACGTCGACATGGTCATCTCGATGGGCTGGCTCGTCGAGCCGGCGGGGTCCGACGACGAAGCGATCGCGGCGCTGTGCGCGAAGTGCCGCGTGTACCGCAAGGGGCCCGCGCGTGCTCCGTCGTTGACGAAGGGCATGAAGCGCCTGCGTCAAGCATCACACGACGCGACCGAGGTGCGCGCCGACGCGGCGCGGCCACGGGGCCGACCGCGCTCCTGACGATCGCCCGCCCGTCTAGCGCGTGCTGCCGAGGCCGCCGTCCGAGGACAGGCCGCCGCCCATGCCGCCGCCCGACAGCCCCGAGCGACGACTCGTGTCGTCGCCGAGGCCCGCGTCGCCGGCCCGCGAGGAGCCGCCGTCGAGCCCTCCCGCGCCGTCTCGCAGCGCGCTCGACGCGCGGTCGGAGCTCGACAGCGGCCGCGCCGACGGCGAGACGATGCTCACGATCACCCGCGGCTCCTCGCGCTGCGCCGATTGCTCGAGGAGCGACCGCGGATCGATCGCCTGACGTTGCAGGGGCGACGCGCTCCGCTCGGCAGCGGCGCCTTCTCCGCTCGCCGGCGCCGCGCCCGCGAGCCGGCCGGACGCCCGCGAGCCGCTCTCGCCGAGGACCCTGCTGCTGCCGGCATCGCCGGTCGCTTGCGCCGGCGCGGCGGCGGCGCCCGCCGAGGACGCTGCGCTCGCCGGCC
>JBFMAS010000412.1:0-2394 GCA_040755575.1 Thermodesulfobacteriota bacterium | reverse complement strand
AAAGTCGGCCGGCCAGGACGGCCGGCATGCCCCACGACGACCGCGACGTTCTCGCGGCGAACGCGGAGTTCTATCGCGCCTTCGCCGCACGCGACACGGAAGCGATGGACGCGCTGTGGGCGCGGCGCGCCGACGTCGCGTGCATCCATCCCGGCTGGCAGGCGCTGCACGGCCGCGACGAGGTGATGGCGAGCTGGCACGCCATCCTGGACAGCCCCGACGCGCCGGGGATCGCGTGCTCTCGCGAGCAGGTCTACGTCGGCGCGGGCATGGCGTTCGTCGTGTGCGTCGAGACGCTCCGCGGCGGGCGGCTCGTCGCGACCAACGTGTTCGTGCGCGAGGGAGGCGGGTGGCGCATGGTGCATCACCACGCCGGACCGGTCGCACGCACGCGCGACACCGGCGACGGCGAGAAGCCGCCGCCGCTGCTCAACTGACTGGAGCGGAGCAGGGCGTGCAGCGGCCGAGGGCGGGCGAGACGGGAGAGCCGACGGCGATGCGGTGGTCGTCGACGGCGTCGGAGGCGCCCAGGCTCGAGGACGCGGCACGCGAGGCGGCCGCGAGCCTGCGCCGAGAGCTCGGTGGCGCCCGCCCCGACCTCGTCATCGCGTTCCCCTCCGACCACCATCGCACCGGCCATCGGGAGATCGCGGCGATCCTCGCCGACGAGCTCGGCGGCGGGCTGCTGCTGGGCTGCACGGCGCGCAGCGTGATCGGCGGCGGCCGGGAGATCGAGCAAAGCCCCGCGCTGTCGCTCACCGCGGCGTCGCTGCCCGAGGTGGGCTTGACGCCGTTCCACCTCGACCTCGAGGCGCTTCCCGAGCCGGGTGCACCCGCAGAGGCCTGGCGCCGCGCCTGCGGGCTCGACAGAGGAACCGACCCGCACTTCCTGCTGCTCGCCGATCCCTTCTCGTTCGACGTCGAGCGCCTGATCCGCGGCCTCGATGCGGCTTTCCCCTCGGGCAAGAAGCTCGGTGGCGTCGCGAGCGGCGGTCGCACGCCGGGCGACAACGCCCTGTTCCTCGGCGAGCGCGTGCACCGCGCCGGCCTGGTCGGCGTCGCGCTCACCGGCAACATCGAGCTCGACACCATCGTCGCGCAGGGCTGCCGGCCGATCGGCGTGCCGATGTTCGTCACGCGCTGCCGCGACAACGTCCTCCAGGAGCTCGACGGTCGGCCTGCGCTCGAGGTGCTGCAGGAGCTCTACGAGAGCCTTTCGCCGGAGGATCAGGAGCTGTGCCGCGGCTCCCTGTTCCTCGGCATCGAGATGAAGCAGGCGCAGGGCGAGTACCAGCAGGGCGACTTCCTGATCCGCAACCTGCTCGGCTCCGAGCAGGACGAGGGTACGCTGATCGTCGGCGCGCTGCTGCGCCCGCTGCAGGTCGTGCAGTTCCACCTGCGCGACGCGCGTACGTCGGCAGAGGACCTCGAGCGCCGCCTGGCGAGCTACGGCGCGGAGCGCGGCGCGGAGTCCGCCCGCGGCGCCGTGCTGTTCTCGTGCCTCGGGCGGGGCATGCATCTCTACGGCCGGCCGAACCACGACAGCGACGTCCTGCGCCGCCACCTCGGCGACCTCGCGCTGGGCGGCTTCTTCTGCAACGGCGAGATCGGCCCGGTGCAGGGCACGACCTTCCTGCACGGCTACACGAGCGCCTTCGGCATCTTCCGCCGGCGCGGCTGACGGCGGCACGCCGGGCGCCGCATCGCCGCGACGGTGGACGCAGGCGCGACGCCCGGGTACACGCGAGGGGTGCCCTCAGACGTGCCCGCCTGGTGCCGCTCCGTGGCCGGCCGGGGTCGGGTGCTCGTGGTCGTGCCGCACGGCGGCCTGTGCGAGCGCGACCTGCTCGAGCCGTGCGGCGACGGCACGCTGCGCGGCAACGACCTGCACACGGGCGAGGTGGCCCGGCTCCTCGCGCAGCGGCTCGACGCCTCGCTGATCGAGAACCTGGCGGTCGACCGCAACGAGCTCGACCTGAACCGGATCGACGAGGTCGCCGCGCGTGCGCCCTGGTTCTTCGATCTGCTGCAGGCCGAGCTCGAGAGGATCCTCGCACGTCACGAAACGGCGGAGGTCCTGTTCGTGCACGGCTGGCACGTCGTGCAGCCGAGCTGCGACGTCGGCATCGGCGCTCGTCTCGGCTCGGCGGCCGACGCGTCCCGCCTCGCGTCCCGCCTCACGGCGTCGCCGTCGTACGTCGCGAGCACGCTCGACACGCTGCGCCGCGTGGGCGAGCGCGACGGCATCCGGACGACGTTCGGCGAGCGCTGGCCGGCGGCGCACCCGAACAACGTCATGCAGCTCTTCCGGCGTGCGCCGCGCACGAGCAACGGCAGCGGCCCTGCGGCGCTCGCCGCGCTGGCGGCGTCGGGCCGTACGCATGCCGTTCAGCT
>JBFMAS010000411.1:0-11827 GCA_040755575.1 Thermodesulfobacteriota bacterium | reverse complement strand
CGGGCCCGCGCTCGACGGCGTGCGGCTCTACGTCGTCACCTGGCCGCTCGACCCGGCGGCGGCGAACCGCGACGCGCCCGCGACCCGGCGCCTGCTCGGGGAGGTGCTGCGGTGAGCGGGCGGCCGCTGCGCGCGCACGGCGTCGTCGCGAGCCGATCCCGGGACGTCGCCGGCCTCGTCGAGGGGTGGCGACGCTTCTGGTTCGCACCGGCCTCGCCGGTGCCGCTCGCGCTGTGCCGGGTGCTGTTCTTCGCCTGGCTGCTGGTGCGCATCGCGCCCGACGCGGGGACCGCGGGCTGGGCCTCGGTCGACCGGGCCTTCTGGATGCCGACCCACCTGTTCGCGGCGCTGCGGCTCGAGCCCGCGCCGGCGGCGGTGCTGCGCGCGGCGGACGTCGTGTGGTCGGCCTCGCTCGCGCTCGCCTGCGTCGGCCTGTGGACGCGGCTCAGCACGTCCGCGGCGCTCCTGCTCGGCGGCTACCTCCTCGGCCTGCCGCAGTGCTTCGGCAAGGTCGACCATTGGAGCGGGCTGATCGTCCTCGTCCTGCTCGTGCTCGCGCTGGCGCGCTGCGGCAACGTGCTGTCGATCGACGCCTGGCTCCCGTCGCGGCGCGGCGCGACGGGCGCGCCGGGCCCCGGATGGAGCGGCGAGTACCGCTGGCCGATCCAGCTCGTTCGTCTGACGATGGTGCTCGTCTTCTTCGCGGCGGGCGTGGCGAAGCTGCGCTTCGCCGGCCGCGCGTGGTTCGACCCCGCCAACATGGCGGCGATTTTGATTCAGCCGCACTACGCGCTCGACCGCTCGCTGCCCGCGCTCGGCTTGACGCTCGCCGGCATGAAGGCCGCCTGCGCGTTCCTCGCCGCGACGGCCGTCGCCGCCGAGGTCGCGGCGCCGCTCGCTCTCGTCGGCGGGCTGCCCGCGGTGGTGATCGTCGGCACGCTGTTCCTCATGCAGCTCGGCAACGCCGTGCTGCTCGGGGTGCACGCGAGCTTCCCGTATCTCGCCTGCTACGCGTTCTGGCTCCCGTGGCAGGCGCTTCTGGACCGGCTCTCACGGAGACACCCGATGCGCCCAGCAGGAAGAGCTCTGCTCGCCACCGCGCTCGTGTTTGGCTCGACGTACGCGGCACCGGCGCACGCTCACCGATCGCAGCTCAAGAGCAACTTGCTCCGTCTCGACGGCAACTACCCGAACGGATTCCTCGAGGTGCGGCCGACGACCGGCGGCAGGATCTCGCTCGACCTGCCGCACCACCCGCCGGACGGCGCGCTGGTCATCGACTATCGCAAGAACGGCGTCCCGCTGCCCGGGATGACGTACCCGCTGCTCGCCGACCGGCAGACCTGGCCGCTCGGCTTCGAGACTGAGGATCAGGACAAGCTCGAGATCCGCGACGTGCGCGTCGTCGACCACCTGGGCAACGTGGTCGCGACCATCGGCGCGGCGAAGAACCCACGCAGCTCGCACCTGCTCGCGGCACCGCTCGTCTGGGTGGTCGACACCGCGAGCGACGTCGGCTTCACACGCGGCGGCGACACGCTGCTCCGGAAGAACGGCGAGTGGAGCGTCGGCTTCGACGCGCTGCGCTCGCGCTCGACAGGCGGCCGCCTGAACAACGCCGGCAACCACGCCGAGATCGAGCTGTCGGTGAACGACGGCCCGTGGCAGGTCTTCACCGTGACGTTCGACGTGCGAAGCGGCAAGTCGCGCCCCGGCGGCAGGCCGGGCACGAACGTCGGCACGACGCCCGGCGACCGCGTCCGCATCCGGCGCGTCGACGTGTTCGACGCAGGCGGCCGCAAGTTCGCGACGCTCGGCATCCGCATGGGCAAGCAGGGGCACTACGTCGAGCTGCCGCCGCCGCTGACCCCGACGCCGGCACCGACCGCCAGCCCGGGGCCGAGCGCGTCGCCGACGCCCACGCCCGAGCCGACGGCGACGCCGGAGCCGACGCCCACGCCGGAGCCGACCCCGGAGCCGACGGCGACGCCCGTGCCCACGCCGGAGCCGACGCCCGACGCGACGCCGACCCCACCCGCGTAGACCGGCGCCGCGGCGCGCAAGCGGCCCGGCGTCGCTCATCTTCCTCTCACGATGCGGCGGTTAACGTCGCTCCCGAACGGCGGCGACCCGCCACCGGAAAGGAAGGACGATGACGACTTCAGGACCGAGGCCCCCGCATCCCACCCGCCGGGCGAGGCTCGTGCGGCGCGCCCGCCGGGGCGGCGCAGCCCTGCTCGCGCTCGCCGCCACGCTCGCATGGACGCCTGCCTTCGCGAGCACGGCGTTCGGCGACCTCAACAACTTCGACGTCTTCAACGACACCGGCACCGAGTGTCACGGCTTCGAGATCGAGCTCGAGGACGTGCACAGCACGGACGTCACCTACACCTACGACTGGAACCACTACGGCCCGCCGACCCTCACGGAGGACGACAGCGACCCGGCGCATCCCCGGGTGCGCATCCGCTACGCGGCCAGGTTCGACGCCGCGAGCGGCACGTTCTCGGCCTACACGGCGGTGCCGTCGACCGTGCCGTCGCCGACGGACGGGCACCAGTGCACGAACCCGTCGGTGAACTTCGGCTGCGAGCACTTCGGCGTCGGCTACTACGGCACGCCGACCGCGGTCCGCTACCACTGGCTCGTCGAGGACCCGTCGGCGCCCGGCAGCCTGATGCACGGCCCCGCGGTCAACGTCGCCACGCCGACCTGGACCTACTACCCGCCCGCGGCGGGCCAGCCGGCGCAGGTGCAGGCGGTCGTCGAGGTCCCCGAGCCGGCGGAGGTCCCGGTGTACGAGTTCGGCGACGCGGTGTGGGTCAAGTCGATCGTCACCACCTCGCACAACAACCAGGTGGTCGAGCTGAAGGACCTCGTGTCCGACGATCCGGACGATCCCGCCGACGTCAACTGGACGAACGGCGAGCCCGACGAGGTCGAGGTCGAGTGGCACATCCTGCAGACCGAGTTCAAGAACCCCGACGGCGCGAACAACGACCTCGCCGGCGGCCTCGAGGACCTGCCCAACGGCGACGAGGTCGTCACGCGCCGCTACGAGTTCTACAAGTACGCGGGCCCGCTCGACCCGGAGTCGAACGAGGCGACGTGCGACAACTACCCGCAGATCGACGACCCGGCCGACCCCTCGTACAAGCCCGAGTGTGATCCGGCGGTGACGACCGTGCTGGGCGACTACATCGGCTCCCAGATGGCAGGCTTCAACGTCGAAGCGGTCCTCGGGCTGATCGATCACGTCCAGGACGGCGACCTCGATCTGCCCTACACCGACCGCACCGTGGTCGTCGGCGGCAACACGCCGTACGTCGCGACGGTGACGGCCGGCGCGCTGCCGCCCGGCTTGATGCTCGATCCGGCGACGGGCGTGCTGTCGGGCACGCCGACCGCCGCGGGACGCTTCTCGTTCACCGTCACGGCGAGCGATGCCGACGCGGCACAGGTCGCGAAGGACTACACCGTGACGGTCAACGGGCCGGCCGGCGTCGACGGCTGTCCGGACGATCCGGACAAGACCGACCCGGGCGTCTGCGGCTGCGGCGTCGCCGACGCCGACGCGAACGGGAACGGCGTCCCCGACTGCCTCGAGGTCGGCCCGCAGGCCGATCTCGGGATCACGATCGTCGCCCCGCGCAAGGCGCTGCGCGTGCAGAGGGCGGCGGGCTACGCGCTCAAGGTGACGAACGCCGGGCCGGACGTCGCGAGCGGCGCCGTGGTCACGGCGACCCTGTCGGGGGTCCCGTTCGAGCTGCGCCGTCTGCCGAAGGGTTGCGTCGCGGCGGCGAGCGACGTCGTCTGCACGCTGGGCGACGTCAAGGCCAACCGGAAGCCGGCGCGGAGGATCCGCCTGGTGCCGACGGCCGCGGGCGTCCTCACCGTGGAGGCCACGGTATCGGCCGCGACGGCGGACCCGAACGCCGCCAACCAGACGGCGTCGGCCGCGAGCGCCGTCGAGTAGCGGCCCGGCCGCGCGCGAGAGGGGGCATCCCGCGGGGTGCCCCCTCTTTTTTGTCGCGACGGCGACGGCGACGCGCGCGCGCGCCGCTACGGGCACTCCGCCGCGCGCACGGGGTCGATCTTCGCCTCGGGCAGCCGCGGCGGCTTCATGAACGGCGGCTTCTCGAAGTCGAACATCTCGAGCAGCGGGTCCGCGTTCGCGTCCCGCGCCGTCAGGGCCGGCAGGTCGTACCGCGTCTGGATGAAGCGCAGCACCGACGTCTGGTCGGTGACCGTGTGCGAGACGTAGCTGCGGCGCGCGTACGGCGACACGACGAGGAACGGCACGCGGAAGCCGTAGCGATCGAAGGCCCACGGTGAGCCGCCGATCGGACCGATGCCGTCGGGCGGGCAGGCGGGCGGCGGCGGGACGTGGTCCCAGTAGCCGCCGTGCTCGTCGTACGTGATGAACAGCGCCGAGCGCGTCCATTGCGGGCTGCTGGTGAGCGCGCCGACCACGCTGGCGACGAACTGCTGCCCCTTCTGCACGTTGGCGGGCGGGTGCTCGTCGGTCCGCTCCTCGCCGGCGAAGAAGGCCGGATCGATGAACGACACCTGCGGCAGCGTGCCCGCCGCGGCGTCGGCGAAGTAGTCCGCGAGCGGCTTCAGGTTGTCGGCGCCGGTCGCGCGGACGTAGCCGTAGAGGATGCCGAACGCGACGTCCGAGAAGTAGAGCCGCCACGTGATGCCGGCCTGGTCGAGCTGCTCGAAGATCGACGGCTGCGTGTACTCGGGACCGCCGAGGTTCGGGATCACGTTGCCGATCTGGCCGAACGAGGTGCCGCTCAGCAGGTAGAAACGGTTCGGGTACGTCGGGCCGAGCATCGAGCAGAAGTGGCGGTCGCTCGTCGCGAACGTGCGGTACAGGCGGTAGTAGTAGGGCAGCTCGCGCCGCGTGTAGTAGCCCATCGTGCGCGCGCCGCTCGGGTCGGTCGGGTGCACGTTGCTCGCCGTGAAGCCGTCCATCGCGCCCTCGTTCCACTGGCGATGCGAGCCGTTCCACGAGTGCGACAGGTCGGCGGTCTCGCACAGGCGCGTCTGGTGGAAGCGGCGGATCGGCGGGCCGCCGAGCGGGTCGGGGTTCGAGGCGTCGCGCGGCGGCCGATCGACCTTGCCCTCGAGGCGGCTCAGGTAATGGTCGAACGAGCGGTTCTCCTGCATCAGCACGAGGATCGTGTCGATCGGGATCTGCGCGCCGTGCAGGCCGCCGGGATGGGTCTCGGTGGGCAGCGCCCCGGGTCCGTACGTGCAGCTCGGCAGCACCTCCTGCGCACCTGCGCGCGACGCGCAGGCCGCGACCAGCACCGCCAAGGCGAGTCGCAGAGCGAAGGTCATGATCCGGGATAGGACCGTGCGCCGGCCCGGTCAATGCGAGATCGTGCGCCCGCGAACGCGGCGCGGGCGGTTGCGACCGTCGCGTTGAACGCCGTTCAGGCGGATTGAACGCCCTTGCCGCAGAACGGCCCGCCCCGCGGGCCGCACGACAAGGAGCACGCCATGAGCGCACGAGTCACCATCCGCGGCAACCGCGGCTTCACCGTCATCGAGCTGACCGCGCTGATCGCCATCGTCGCCGTCCTCGCCGGCTCGTTCCTTCCCGCCGTGCAGAAGCTGCAAGGCGCGGCCGCCGTCATGGAGCGCAACCAGACGCTGGCCCCCCTCGCGCGCGAGATCCTCGCCTTCGAGGACGAGACGCGAGGCGGTGCGCAGACGTTCTTTCTCGACCTCGGCGGCGCCGTCGCCGAGGCGGAGGGCGAGCCGGTCGCGGCGCCGCTCGGCTCGCTCGCGAGCTTCTGCGACGCGGACGCGAAGCTCGTCGAGCTGCGCGCCGAGATCGAGCGCCGCCTCGGCGCGCGCCAGCTCCCCGCCGTGCAGCGCAAGCACCTGACCGGCGTGCAGGGCGCGATCGACGAGCTGCTGCCGGCCGTGCAGCGGCTCGGCGACCTCGTCCGGGGCACGACCGCGGGGCCGTGCATTCCCTGACGCGGGTCGAGCGAAGAATGCGGTGCGGCGCGGACGGCTCGATCGGGCCGTCCGCACTCGCCGTCGGCCCGTCCACGGTGCGCGGCGCGCGCGCTCGAGCTTCGCGTCGTGCTAAACGTCTCGCGTGTCCGCTCGGCGGAAGGTGGCGCGGCCATCGCGCGAAGCGCTGCTGCTCGGGTTGATCGACCTCGCCTACGAGGCCGCGCTCGATCCGGCGCACTGGCTCGCCTTCCTCGAGACGCTCGCCGCGGCGACGCGGAGCGCGAGCGCGACCTTGACGCTCCACGACCTGGGCGCCGCGACGCGCAAGAACCTGTGGGCCGCCAACGCCGATCCGGCGCTCGTCGCCGAGGACGAGCTGTGGGCGCCGAGGAACCCCTTCATCGCGGCCGCGGCGTCGCTCATCCAAACGGGGCTCGTCTGCCGGAGCGACCAGGTGATCTCGCCGCGCGAGGTGATGCGCACGGAGTACTTCAACGAGTTCCTGCGCCGCGTCGGCGTCATGAACCACATCGGGGCGTGCATCGCGCGCGACCGCGACGTCACCAGCATGCTGTTCGTCGCGAAGCCGATCGGCTCCGAGGTGCACGAGAAGGACGACGTCCTGCTCGTGCGCGCGCTGCTGCCGCATCTGCAGCGGGCGCTCGCGATCCACCGCCGCTTCGAGTCCCTCGCCGGCGTGAGCACGGCAGTCGGCGAGGTCCTCGACCGCCTGCCCTTCGGCGTGGTGCTGCTCGACGCCCAGCGGCGCTCCGTGCTCGTGAACCGTGCGGCGAGCGCGACGCTCGCAGCACGGGATGGGCTGTCGCTGTCGCGACAGGGAAGCGTCCAGGCGTCCGCGGCGAGCGTCGGGACGAGCCTCGCCGCGTTGATCGCGGGCGCGTGTGCGACGGGAAACGGGCGCGGGACCGCGGCCGGCGGCACGATGCTCGTCGCGCGCCCATCCGGCAGGCGCGCGTACGCGGTGCTGGTCACGCCCTTGCGCGCCGCCGACCAGCGCCTCGGCGAGATCCATCCGGTCGCGGCGGTCTTCCTCTCGGACCCGGAGCGCGACCCGGAGACCCCGCACGACGTGCTGCGCCGCCTCTACGCCCTCACGCCGGCGGAGTGCGCGGTCGCCTGGATGCTGCTCGCGGGCAAGCGCATCTCCGACATCACCGAGGAGCTGTCGATCACCGGCAACACGGCGCGGACGCACGTCAAGCGGATCCTGGCGAAGGCGGGCTGCCGTACGCAGGCGGAGCTCGTGCGGGTGCTGCTGTCGGGTCCAGCGTCGCTGCTGGCCGGGGAGGCGTGACGGCCGTCGTCTCGGCCGGGCTCGCCGCCGCTCACGGGCACGCGATTCCGCTCGCGCCTGCGCGACGCCTTTGCGATCTTCCCGCCATGATCGTGCTCCTGATCGCCCTCGCCCTCGTCACCGGCATCTGCGTCTGCCTGCAGGGCGTGACCAACGGCGCGCTCGCCGCGCGCACGAGCCTGTTCGCGGCGGTTTTCCTGAACGGCCTGGTGGTCGCGGTCGGCACGTTCCTCCTCTGGCTGTCGGACCGGCGGCCGCTGCTCGCCTCCGAGCCGACGCCGTGGTTCCTCTACCTGGGCGGCCTCTACGGCATCGCCATCCTGGGCTGCGCCGCGTTCGTGTTCCCGCGCCTCGGCGCGGGCGCGGCGACGGCCTTCGTCGTCGCGGCGCAGCTCGTCTCCGCGCTCGCGCTCGACCACGTCGGCGTGCCGCACCGGATCCCGGTGACCGGCGCGCGGCTCGCCGGCGGCGTGCTGCTGCTGGTCGGGGCGGTCCTGGTGCTCTGGCCGAAGCTGCGCGGGTGAAGCGCCGGCGCTCCATCCTCCCCGCTTGACTGGGTAGTTCTACGGATGGACAGCCGGCCCGGTTCGCGATAGTTCGCGCGGGCCGGCAGCGGGGAGCCGGCAGGGGAGAGGGAGGAGCGGAAAGGAACGCGATGGGCTTCTGGACGTGCGAGATCTGCGGCTGTGGCGTCGAGGCGTCGAGCCCGTACCTCGTCCGCGCCATGGGCTGGACCGTCGCTCGCGGGGCGGTGCACGACGTCGCTCCTGCGCTCTGTCCGCGCTGCATGCGGATCCCGGTCGCGCCGCAGCGCGCCGCGGCCGCGCCGCTCTCGCTGCCCGTCGCGCAGCCCGCACCCGTCATCGAGCCTTGACGCCGTCGACGGGCGAGCACCCCGCCGCGTGAGGTCCACGTTCGAGAGCTCGCGGGACGGCTTCGTCGCCACGGTGACCGTCGCGAGCGTCGTGCTGCTCGGTGCCTTCGGTGGGCTCCTGCTGATCGTCGGGCTGACGCGACCCGCGCCGCTCGGCGTCCGCATCGTCAGCTCGGGCAGCGGCATCATGTGCCTCGGGATCCTCGTCGGGACCTGGCTCTTCTGCCCACGCCGGTTTTGCTTGACGGCGCACGAGATCGTCGTCGAGCGGCCGGCGGGCGACGTCGCGATCGCGCTCGCGTCGGTGCGCGGCGTCGAGCTGCTCGACCCGCGCTTCTCGGTGACCTGGAGGACGTTCGGCAGCGGCGGCCTGTTCGGCGTCTTCGGGACGTTCTTCAGCGGGACGCTCGGGACGTTGCAGGTCTACGGGCGCCGCTCGCGCGGCGGCGTTCTGCTGCGGACCGACGGGGACAACGTCGTGCTGCGCCCGGACGATCCGGAGGCGTTCGTGCGCGAGGTGTCGGCTGCTCTCGGCCGCGGCGCCGGCCGCGCACCGGCGAATCCTCGAGCGTAGATTCCGCGTCGAGCCGCGCCGGTGGACACGCGTCGGGAGCCGCGCGAAGGTGCCGGCATGCACGACGTGGAGAGTCGGCGCGCGAGCTTCGCGCGCATGCACGAGGCCGGCTGCTTCGTGATCCCGAACCCCTGGGACGCCGGCAGCGCGCGCTACCTGCGCCACCTCGGCTTCCGCGCGCTCGCGACGACGAGCGCGGGCTTCCAGTTCTCGCGCGGCCTCGCGGACACGGTGTGGGGCTCGCCCCGCGACCAGGTCCTCGCGCACGTCGCGGACGTCGTCGCCGCGACCGATCTGCCGGTGAGCGCCGACTTCCAGGCCGGCTACGCGCACGAGCCCGAAGGCGTCGCGGCGAACGTCGCGGCGTGCGTCGACACCGGCGTCGCGGGGCTGTCGATCGAGGACGCCACCGGCGACCGCGTCCGGCCGCTCTACGAGCTGCCGCTCGCGGTCGACCGCGTCCGGGCCGCGCGCGCGGCGATCGACGCGACGGGCGCGCAGGTCATGCTCACGGCGCGCGCCGAGAGCTTCCTCGTCGGGCACCCCGAGCCGCTCGCGGACGCGATCCGGCGGCTCGAGGCGTACGCCGAGGCCGGCGCCGACGTGCTGTTCGCGCCGGGTCCGCGCACGCGCGAGGAGATCGGCGCGATCGTGCGCGCGGTCGCCCCCAAGCCCGTGAACGTCATCGTCATGGCGAGCCTCGGGCTCTCCGTCGCCGACCTCGCGGAGCTCGGCGTGCGCCGCATCAGCGTCGGCTCCGCGCTCGCGCGCACGGCGTGGGGCGCCTTCATCCGCGCGGCGAAGGCGATCGCCGACGAGGGCAGCTTCGCGGGGCTCGAGGGCGCGGCGTCGTTCGCTGAGCTGAACGACGTGTTCGCGCGCTGAGCCGGCTCGCGGGCCACGGGCGCTCGCCGCGTTGCCGCGTGCACGAGCGTCGCACGCCCGCTCACGGCATCCGCGCGACGCTCCGCGCCGGCGCCGCGAAGTCGAGCCGCAGCGAGAGCCCCTCGTGCGCGACCTCGATCACCGCGCCGTCCGCGCTCGCTCGCACGAACGGGTTGTCCCAGCGCGCGTGGTCGAGCGCCACCTCGCGTCCCTCGACGACGAGCGGCCCGTCCCAGCCGAGCTCGATGCGGCCGCGGCTCGGCGACCCGTAGGTCACGTCGAAGCCGTCCGAGACGCCGTCCGCGGTGCCGGGACCGCGCGGTAGGACCTCGACCGGCGCGCTCGCCACGGCGGCGCGAAAGGCGGCGAACGACGGCCAGTCCGCCTTGCTCCCGCACTCGACGATCCAGACGTTGTCGGCGCCGCCCTGGGCGACGAGATCGAACGGCTTCACCATGCCGTCGGTCGCAAAGCGCGTCGGGTCGTAGGCGAGGAAGCGCGCCTCGCGCCACGAGTACGGGGCGACGAAGCCGTCGCGGCGACGGCCGAACGTCCACGCGCCCTGCTGCACGACCTCGTCGAAGTGGTCCTGCGGGAAGTAGGCGTGCGTGTAGGGCTCCCAGCGGAAGTAGTCGAGCGGCGGGCCGTTCTCCCGCGGCCACCTGCGGCGCGTAGAGGTAGATGCCGACGTTCTCGACCTGCGCCCCGCGCGGCAGCGTCGCCTCGCCGGTCCAGTAGCCGCCCTGCTCGAGGTCGCGGTCGTCCCAGTCGAGCGTCTCGGGCAGCGGGCGGAACGGGTGGTTGGTGAAGACGATCGCGTTCGCGTCGAAGGTCGCCTGCCAGGTGTGCGCCTGGGCCGCGAACGATCCCTTCCGGTAGTCGACCGCCGACGACAGCATGTAGTCCGCCGTCCGGTAGGTGTAGGTGTCGACCTCGTTCAGCAGGCCGAAGTTGAAGAAGCGCGCGATCGCGATCGCGAAGCGCTGCGTGGTCTCGACGTCGACGGTGAGCGGCCGCAGCCCGGCGAAGGGACGGAAGCTCATGGTGTCCCACAGCCCGTACTGCTCGAACGCCGCCACCGTGAGCGGGACGACCTGCCACGCCGTCAGCGCGCCGATCCCCCACCAGACCGGCAGGTCCCTGGGGTCGGTGAAGGAGAGGCCGTGCGGCGCCGGCGGATCGTCCTCGTACGGCCCGAGCTCTGCGGGCAGCGCGATGCCGATGCGCTCGCGATCGACGTACGGCTCGCTCGTCCGCGCGATGCGCCGGATCACCTCCGGCAGCCGGTAGCGACGGGCGCGCGACAGCAGCACCGCGTCCTCGGCCGCGTGCGACTGGAAGGGGTGCTCCGAGCGGTCGAACAGCAGCTTGACGCCGTTCCAGGTGTCCTCGTCGAGGGACGTCATCTTGTCCTTCTTGTACGAGCGCCCGTGCGTGACGCCGAAGGCGTCGCGGTGCGTGTGCAGCGCCACGTCGAGCAGCAGCAGGTCGAGCAGCATCGCGGCGCGCGTCGCGACCTCCTCGTCGTCCGCGTGCTCGACCAGCGTCAGCAGCGCGTTCAGGTCGTCCTGGTAGTAGACGTTCGAGTGCCACTCGCTGAAGCCGAAGCGCGCGCGCAGCTCCATCCAGCGCAGCAGGCGCTCGCGCGCGACGGCGTGGTGCTCGCGCCGCTGCGGCCGTCGCTCGCGAAGGTCCGGTCGGGCCAGGTCTGGCCGGCGAGGAGCTCCAGCGTGTGGAAGATCACCCTGGTGGTTCTCGGTCCAGTAGTACGTGTCGTCGACCATGCCGGGCGGGGTCGGCTCGGTGTACCAGTACTTGAAGGCGAGCAGCGCGGCCTCGACTTTGTCCGAGAGGCCGGGCGCCAGCGCCGGGTCGTCGCGGTAGCCGAGGAGCACGTTCAGGAGCTGCAGCGCGTCGAAGTCGCGCGTGTCCTCGAGCGCCGCCATCTTGGCGAGGCGCGCGTTCCAGGCGTCGGCCGGCACCGACGCCGCCGGGACGGTGAATCCCTGGTCGATGCGCGCTCGCTCGAGGTGCGCGACGACGCTCATCGGGCTTCCTGGATCGAAGCGCTGCGTCGCGAAGCGCAGGTACGCGAGGCGCCGCTCCTGAATGAGCTGCTCGTCGACGAAGCCGCCGGAGGCCGTCGTGCGAGGCGCGTCGCTGCAGCCGGCGAGCGCGAGCGCCGGACAGAGGAGGCAGG
>JBFMAS010000410.1:0-2599 GCA_040755575.1 Thermodesulfobacteriota bacterium | reverse complement strand
GGCCGCGCCGCCGAGCAGCCCGCGCGGCTCGCCGGCCCAGCGCTGCGGCGCCGGCAGCAGCAGGCGCAGCGCCACGCTCGGCCGCAGCAGCGCGGACGGCGCGTCGAGCAGGTGCACGACGCGGAGGAAGCGTCGCGCCACCTCGCGGTCGTAGGCGGCCGCGACGTGGATGGCGCCGGTGTAGGCGTGCAGCGCGCGCACGCGCAGCGAGCGCGGCGCCTCGACCTCGCGGTAGCGCAGGTCCTCGAGCGTCGACAGCTCCCACGGCACGTCGACCACGCGCGCGAGACGGCGCTGGAAGTCGAGGCCGGAGCCCGGCAGCGCGCCGCGCTGCGCGCGCGCCTCGCGCAGGCACCGATCGAGCACCTGCGCGCCGATCGCGGCGACGCTCATCCCCTGACCGGGTTGAAGCTGCACACGGCGTCGCCGAGCGCGGCGAGGCCGTCCGGCAGGCGGGCGAGACGCTCGTAGTGCCGGCGCAGCCCGCAGGGCAGCCTGTGGGCGACGGGCCGCGTGAGCGGCTCCGCCCCGGCGAGCGCGTCGTACACGTCGGGTACCTCGAGCGAGCGTGCAAACTCGAGCCAGCCGTCCTCGTCGGTCGGCGGGTGGTCGCCGAAGCAGCCGGTCAGCGTCGCGAGCCAGCGGTCGCCCTCGATCGGCGCGATGAACGCGCCGCGACGAGCGGGCGGCTTCGGCACGACGAACAGACCCTTCCAGCCGCGCTCGCCCGGCGGGCGGCGGAAGACCCGCGACACGTACGCGAGGTCGACCACGACGCGCGACTCGGGCGGCGCCGCGTAGCCCAGGCTCTCGAGCCAGGCGGGGAGTCGCGAGCCGCGCCCGCTCGCGTCGAGCACGAGGTCGGCGTCGAGCCGCTCCTCGCGCTCGCCGGAGGTCTCGCGCAGCACGACGCCCGTCACGCGGCGCGCGTCCGGCGTCGTGAGGAGACGCTCGACCGCGCAGCCGTCGCGCACGGTGACGCCGGGCAGCGCGCGCACGCGCTCTGCGACGAGCTGCTCGAGCAGCGGCCGGCTCGCCATGTGCACCTCGATGCCGCTGCGGAAGCGCAGCTTCCAGTGCCCGAAGTGCCGCCAGCGCAGGTCGCGTCCCGTGTCGACCAGCGTACCGCCCGCGGCGACGATGGCGCCGGTCAGGTCGGGGAACCAGCGCGCGAGCACCTGCTGGCCGCCGAGCAGCAGCCCGTGCACGTGGCGTCCCTGCGGCACGCCGCGGCGCGGCGCGCCGCCGTCGCCGAGCGCGTCGCGCTCGACGATGGTGACGCGCGCGAAGTGCTCGCCGAGCACGCGCGCGGCGACGAGCCCCGCCATGCTGCCGCCGATCACGACGGCGTGGCCGTTGCGTCGCGTCGCCATGGTCACGCCTCCCCCGCGTCCGCGTGCCGCGCGATCCCGCGCGCGCGGCGCCGGTCCATGTCGAGCGCCGCCTGCTCGTCGGCCCGCGCGAGCGCGTCGGGATCGAGGTCGGCGTAGCCCAGGATGCCCATGTCGGCGTAGGCGGCGCGGATCTTCGGGCCCCAGAGGCCGATGTCCTTCATCGACGGGACGATGCGGCTGAACAGGCGCGAGCGGAACGCGCGCATGAAGTCCGACTCGCTCGCCCAGCGCACGCACTCCTCGACCGGCAGGCCGAGACGCTCCCAGACCTGCTGCGCGAGGAACCGGTCGCGCATCAGGTAGCAGGCCTCGACCGCGAACTGCTCGCGCTCGTCGCGCTCCTTCTGCGTGAGCTGCGGGTAGTAGTCGCGCAGCACGAGGCGGCCGAACGCGACGTGGCGCGCCTCGTCCTGCATGACGTAGGCGTTGACCGCCGCGGCGAGCGGGTTCTTCGCCTGGTCGCGGATCGCGGCGAACGCTGCGAGCGCGAGGCCCTCGATCAGCACCTGCATGCCGAGGTAGGTCATGTCCCAGCGCGAGTCCGACAGGACGTCGGCGATCAGCGCCTTCAGCGTCGGCGCGATCTCGAACGAGAGGCCGAGCTTGTCGTGCAGCAGCCGCGAGTAGACCTCGACGTGGCGCGCCTCGTCCATGACCTGCGTCGCGGCGTAGAACTTCGCGTCGAGGTCGGGCACCTGCTGGACGATCTTCGCCGTGCAGACCAGCGCGCCCTGCTCGCCGTGCATGAACTGCGAGAGCTGCCACGCCTGCAGGTGGACCCGCAGCTCGGCGCGCTCGCGCGACGTGAGGCGCCGCCAGACGGGCGAGCCGAAGATGGTGATCGCCTCGTCCGGCATCTGCTGCGGGTTCTCGGGGTCGAGCTCCTGCGACCAGTCGATGCGCACGGCCGCGTCCCACTGCAGGCCCTTGCCCTTGTCGTAGAGCGTCGCGAGCTCGCGCCGCGCGTCGTCGTAGGTCCAGTCGAACACCGTCTCGAGCTCGATCGGCAGCGTCCAGCGCAGCGCTTCGAGCCCGCGCGTCGTCGTCATCGCCATTCCTGCGTTCATCGCACTTCACTCCTGCTCGACCTGCGGCGCATGCCCGTCGCGGGCGGCGCCGGTGCGGCCGGCTTTCTTGGCTCGTGCGCGAAGGCGCCGAGGAGCCGCGACAGGAAGTCGAGCAGCTCGAGCGGCGAGGCGAAGCGG
>JBFMAS010000409.1:0-5721 GCA_040755575.1 Thermodesulfobacteriota bacterium | reverse complement strand
TGCATCCGCGATCGCTGCGTCGCCGAACCCTCGACGGATCGCCCCGGATACGCCGTCGGGTTCGGCTCCTTGCGCTCGCGGCGCCTCGCGCTTCTCGCTCCCACGCCCTTACTCGGACAGACTCCTATCAGACGTCGCCCCGGAGCGCTTCGCCGTGCTACGCCGGCGCATGGCGTACCGCGTGATCCAGTGGGCGACCGGCAACGTCGGGCGCGCCGCCGTCGAGGGCATCCTCGCGCACCCCGAGCTCGAGCTGGTCGGCTGCTGGGTGCACGGCCCGGACAAGGTCGGCCGCGACGTGGGCGAGGTGTGCGGCACGGGACCGACCGGCGTCACGACGACGGGCTCCGCCGACGAGGTCGTCGCGCTCGACGCCGACTGCGTGCTCTACAGCCCGCTCCTGCCGAGCAAGGACGAGGTCGCGCGGCTGCTGACGTCCGGCAAGAACGTCGTGACGCCGCTCGGCTGGTTCTTTCCCTTCCGCCAGGGCGACGTCACGGACCTCGAGGCCGCGTGCCGTGCCGGGCGCGCGACGCTGCACGGCACCGGCATCCACCCCGGCGGCATCACCGAGCGCATCCCGCTCACGCTGACCGCGCTCGCGAAGGACGTCCGCCACGTGCGCGCCGAGGAGTTCTCCGACATCCGCGCCTACGGCGCCGAGCTGGTGGTGCGCGAGATCATGCTGTTCGGCAAGCCGCCCGAGGTCGCGGCGCGAAGCCCGATGCTCGACTACCTCGGGCAGGGCTTCCAGCAGTCGATCGACATGATCGCCGCGGCGCTCGGCGTGGCGCTCGACCCCGAGCGCCGCGCGGCGCACGAGACGGCGGTCGCGACCGCGCGGATCGACACGCCGATCGGCCCGATCGAAAAGGGCACGGTCGCCGCGCAGCGCTTCACCTGGCAGGGCACGGTGCGCGGCGAGCCGGTGATCACGGCGCGCGTCAACTGGCTCATGGGCGAGCGGCACCTCGAGCCGGCGTGGAGCTTCGGCGCGGGCGGCGAGCGCTTCGAGGTCGAGATCACGGGCGACCCGTCGCTGCTGGTCACGGTGCACGGGCTCCACCCGGACGACCCGACGAGCCGCGAGGCGAGCACGCGCAACCGCGGCATCGTCGCGACCGCGATGCACTGCGTGAACGCGATCCCCTACGTCTGCCGCGCCGAGCCGGGGATCAGGACCTACCTCGACCTGCCGCTCGTCGCCGGGCGTGCGGCCGCGGCGCTGCGGCGCTGACGCGAGACCGCGCCCGCCTCGTCGCGCGCCCGCGCGGCGCGGGCGACGCGGCGAAGCGCAAGGCGCACGCGCTCCGCGCCCCGGCGCGCTCAGATGGTCGCGCTCGCCTGCCGATCAAGTCGCGGTGAAGGAGGATGCGATGAAGCGTACGCGCCATGGCCGCCCGTCGGGCTCCGTCCGGGAGAGGTGCAGCGCGCTGGCGCTGGGCGCGCTCACGATGCTGCTCGCGGTCGCGGGATGCGGCGGCAACGGCGGCGATGGCGGCGGTGGCGTCGGCGCGCCGGCGCCCGGGCCGGAGGGCGCGGGGAGCAGCGTCTCGATCACCGTCGCCAACCAGACGTCGAGCCAGGCGACCGTCTACCTGGGCTTCAACGGCAACACCCTCGCCTGCTACGCCGCGAGCGACTTCCCCTTCTGCTCGTTCGACACGGGCAACCCGGTGGTGTGCAGCTTCCCGCTCGCGGCCGGCGCGAGCCAGGTGATCCCGTTCGGGCAGGGCTGCAAGGTGAGCCCGGTGATCAGCGCGAACATGATCCCGTGGGGAGACTGTCCCGTGACGATGGCCGAGTTCACGCTCGCCGACGGCGGCAACGACACCTACGATTTGAGCCTGGTGAACAACCTCAACGTCGGCATGAGCATCGTGCCGACGTCCGGAGCGACGATCGGGCCGATCACCTCGCCGACCGGCAACCAGCAGGCGATCGGCGTCTACCCGCAGCTCTGCACGGTGTGCAACGCGCAGGACAGCCCGCCGCAGTGGCCGGGCTGCCCGGCGCCCGACCCGAGCCAGTGCAAGTCCGACGTGGCCGCGTATCCCTGCCAGCTGACGCAGCCGTCGGGCGCGAGCTACACGGTCAACCTGCTGCCCTGAGGACGACGACGCGGCGCCCGCGGTCCGCGCGGTCGGCGCGCCTCACTCCTGCTCCGGCCGCACGCGCACGGCGGCGCGCGTCTCCAGCACCTCGACGTGCGCGCCGACCTCGAGCGTGCCGCGCTCGAGGTGGACGGCGTTCTGCCCGAACAGCACGCCGAGCTCGGTCTTGCGGTAGGTCGCGAGCGTGGCGAGCGGCTCCGTGCCGTCGCGCTCGCCGGTCGTCTGCTCGGTGGTGGTGATCACGCAGCGCGCGCAGGGCTTGACGATGTCGAGCTCGATCTCGCCGATGCGGATCCGCTTCCAGCGGTCCTCGGCGTAGGGCGCCGCGCCGCGCACGACGAGGTTCGGACGGAAGCGGCTCATCGGCAGCGGGCGGCGGAGCCTCGCGTTCAGGTCCTCGAGCGACGCCTCGCCGATCAGCAGCAGCGGGTAGGCGTCGGAGAACGCCGCGTGCGCGTCGCCGGCGAACCAGGCGTGGTCGACCTGCCGCGCGTGCGCGCGCGGCAGCGCGACCAGGCGCGCCGCGCGGCCGAGGTGCGCCGACATCCATCCGGCCGCGGCGTCGCCGGCGTCGACCGCGGGCCCGCGGTGGCGCCAGACCTCGACCTCGCGGTCGCCCGCCTGCGCGCGCGCCGGCGGCAGGTGCAGCTCCGGGCGTCCCGGCGCCGCGAGCACCACGCCGGCGCCGCGGCCGTCGTCGTCCGCGAAGCGTGCCTCGACCAGCGCGAGGCGCGGCTCCTCGCGCTGCGTGAGGAACGTGCCGCGCTCGTCGACCACCATCCAGGAGCGGTCGCCGGCGAGGCCGAAGGCGTCGAGCTGCCAGCGCGCCGGCGCGATCCCGCGGCACGACTTGACCGGGTAGACGTGCAGCGCGGAGAGGATCACGTGACCTTCAGGCGCGGCTCGCGGCCCGCGGGCGCTGGCGTGCGGCGCGCGCGGTGCTCCGCCCCGCCGCCCGCGGCCTCAGCCCGGCGACGAAGACGCGCACCAGGGCGTCGACGCCCTTGCGGTACTCGTCGACGGTGACACCGGGCCCCTTCAGCCCCTTCACCGCGCGCAGCAGGAGCTGCGCCGTCTCGCCGGCCGCGAGACCCGGCTCGCCGAGGTCGATCTCGCCCGCCTGCGCCGCTCGGCGCAGCACCCGCGTGAGCTGGTCGAGGAAGCGCCGCTCGGTGTCGCCGACCAGGTCGCCGCACAGCCGGTTGGTCTCGTCGAGCAGCTCGCTCGCGTGCGGCGAGGCGAGCGTGATCTCGATGAAGCGCAGGCCCTTCGCGAGGATCGCCGCCGTGACCCGCTCCCCGAGCGGGCCGTCCTGGGCGAGCGCCGCCGCGGCGCGGGACAGCGCGTCGTCCTGCATCTGCTGCGCGAGCCGGCGGAAGATCTCCTCCTTGTTGCGGAACTGCAGGTAGAGCGCGGCGCGCGAGACGCCGGCCTCGGTCGCGATGTCCTCCATCGAGGTCCGCCGGTAGCCGTAGCGGGAGAAGCGCGCGAAGGCGGCGTCCAGGATCCGCTCCGGCGTGGCGATCGCTTCCCTCGGCATGCCGGGCATGTTGACAAGGCTCGTGCACATCGTCAAACGTGACCGGAGCAATCTGACACAAATCATCTAAAACGTCAGAAACGCTGGAGGTCGTCACATGGGCAATCGGCTTTCGGGCAAGACGGTCGTCGTCACCGGCGCGTCGAGCGGCATCGGACGGGCGATCGCGGAGCGCCTCGGCGGCGAGGGGGCGCACGTGTTCCTCTCGGGACGCACGCGCGACGCGATGCTCGCGTCGCAGGGACGCATCGAGGGCGCCGGCGGGCGCGCGACGTTCACCGTCGGCGACGTGCGCGATCCGCGCCACGTGCAGGGGCTGGTCGACGCGGCGGCGCGCGACACCGGGCGCCTCGACGTGATGGTCAACAACGCCGGCGTGTCGTTCCACCAGCCGATCGTCGACGGCGACGTCGAGGATTGGCGCACGATGCTCGAGACCAACGTGCTCGCGCTCCTGGTGGGCTGCCAGGCGGCCGTGCACGCGATGCGCGCGTGCGGCGCCGAGGGCCACGTCGTCAACGTGTCGTCGATCGCGGCGCTGCGGCCGGACTCCGGCGTCTACGGCGCGACCAAGCACGCGGTGAACTGCATCTCGGCGACGCTGCGCCGCGAGCTCGAGGAGGACACGATCCGCGTCGTCAACGTCATGCCGGGCGCGATCGCCACCAACTTCGCACGCAACTTCGACCCGCAGATCGTCCGCGGGCTCGTCCAGGCGGGCGGCATGGAGGTCGAGGTCAAGCGCGGCGAGCGCGTCCCGGACGAGGCGCTCGAGCGGCTGCAGCCGACGATGCGACAGCTCCTGGGCAGCCCGGAGGACGTCGCCGACGCGGTGCTCTACGCGGTGACGCAGCCGATCCACGTCAACGTCGCCGAGATCGTCGTCCGGCCGCCGAAGCAGCTCAACCTGTAGGCCGGCGCCATGGCCACGCCCGCATCGCAAGCCGTCGCGTCCGAGCCGGCGCGCAGCCGCGCGGCCGGCACGCCGCTCACGCGCTACCAGAGGTGGCTGTTCTTCTTCCTCTCGGTCGCGACCTTCTTCGAGGGCTACGACCTGTTCGCGCTCGCCCAGATCCTGCCGAACCTGCGCGCCGACATGGGGCTCTCGCCGGCCTACTCGGGCGTCCTGATCTCGATCACCAGCATCGGCAACGTGCTCGCGTACTTCGTCGTGAGCCGCGCGGACCGCTGGGGGCGGCGCCGCGTGCTGACGATCACGATCGCCGGCTACACGCTGTTCTCGTTCCTGACCGCGCTCGCGCCCGACGTGTGGAGCTTCGCCCTCTGCCAGCTCGTCGCGCGCATCTTCCTGCTCGGCGAGTACGCGGTCGCGATGGTGTACGCGGCCGAGGAGTACCCGGCCGAGCGGCGCGGCATGGTGATCGGCGTGATCCAGGGCTGCGCGAGCCTCGGTGCCATCACCTGCGCCGCGGTGGTGCCGGCGCTGCTCGAGACGCCGCTCGGCTGGCGCAGCGTCTACCTGGTCGGCACGGTGCCGCTCGTGATCATCGCGATCGCGCGCCGCGGCCTGCGCGAGACCGAGCGCTTCGCGCGCGAGGCGGCGGCCGGGCACACGGCGGAGGTCTCGTTCGCGCGCATCTTCCGCACGCCCTACCGCAAGCGCGTCCTGCAGCTCGCGCTGATCTGGGCGCTGACCTCGTTCTGCACGCAGAACGCGGTCGCGTTCTGGAAGGAGTTCGCGATCGCGGAGCGCGGCATGACCGACGCCCAGGTCGGGACGGCGCTCGCCTTCGCCTCGATCGTGTCGATGCCGTTCCTGTTCTTCGTCGGCAAGCTGCTCGACGTGATCGGCCGGCGGCGCGGCGCCGCGGTCGTCTTCTCGATGGCGGCGCTCGGCGTGTTCGCCGGCTACACGCTCGAATCCCCGGCCGCGCTCACGGCGGCGCTCGTCGTCGGCATCTTCGGCACCGGCTCCGTGCTGCCCGTGCTCAACACCTACACCGCCGAGCTGTTCCCGACCGCGCTGCGCAGCGAGGCCTGGGCGTGGTCGAACAACCTCATCGGACGCACCGCGTACCTGGCGTCGCCGCTCGCGGTCGGCGTTGC
>JBFMAS010000408.1:0-6852 GCA_040755575.1 Thermodesulfobacteriota bacterium | reverse complement strand
GCGCGACGGTTCGATCCGGCGCGCCGCTTCTCGACCTGGCTGTTCCAGATCGCGCTCAACCTGTGCCGCGACCTGCGCCGGCGCGAGCTGCCCGTCCCCGCGTCTCCCGCCCTCGACGAGGCGGCCGATCCGGCTTCGTGCGGGATGCGTGCCGCCCTCGACGACGCGATCGACGCGCGCCGCCTGCTCGACGCGCTGCCCGAGGCGCAGCGCGAGGTGGTCGTGCTGCGTGTGCTGCACGACGCGAGCGAGGCGGAGGCGGCGGAGATCCTGGGCTGCCCGCGCGGCACCGTCAAGAGCCGGCTGCACCACGCCCTCGCCCGGCTCGCGGGGCTCGCGCGCGACCCACGAGGGGCTCCATGAGGGACTGCGAGGCGATCCTGATCGCGCTCCTGCGCGGCGAGCCGCCGTCCGACGAGGAGTCGGCGCACGTCGGCCGCTGCGCCCGGTGCGCGCCGCTCGCACCGGGGCTCCGCGCCGCCGCGCTGGCGCTCGCGCCGGCGGTCGCGCCGGTCGAGCCCCCGCCGGGCCTCACCGAGCGCGTGCTGCGCGCGGCCACCCCGCTGCTCGTCGAGGGCGCGCACGCCGCGCGCCGGGCGGCCGGCGCGGCGACCTTCGACGGGCGACGCCTCGCCGCGGCCCTCGCGCCGGCCGTGCTCGCGTTCCCGCTGCTGGTCCTGTTCGACGTGCTGCTGCTGCGCGCGGCGCACGCGCTGCTCGCCGAGCTGTTGCCGGCGCCGCTCACGACGTACCTGGTCGCGAGCTACGCCGCGCTCCTGGCCGCGCTCGCCTGTCTCACCTTCGGCGCGATCCCGCTGCTCGTGCAGCGTCAAGCTTACGCACCGTGGAAGGAAGGTCATGTCTGATCCGCAACTCAAGCGATGCCCGTTCTGCGCCGAGGAGATCCGCACCGAGGCCGTGAAGTGCCGGTTCTGCGGCAGCTACGTGAACGGCCGCGCCCCGTCGCGCGGCTGGATGCGCACCCGCGACGGCAAGATGATCGCCGGGGTGTGTGCAGGGCTCGCGAGGGAATTCGACGTGCCGGTCACCGTGCTGCGGCTCGCCTTCGTCCTCGGGACGTTGTTCGGCGGCGGCATCGGCATCGTCGTCTACCTGGTCCTCTGGGTGGTGATGCCGTACGAGCCGAGCTTCGCCGGCGGTGCCGAGCGCTGGGCGTCCCCCGGTTCGCCCCCGGGCCGGCCGTGACGCGCGTTTCGTGCCCCGCACCGGTGTGCTACGACCGCTTCGCGGGGCGGCGACGCGCCGCCGTACGCCACCGCGGGAGCTGCTGCGACGATGTCCGGTCATTCCAAGTGGAGCACCATCAAGCATAAGAAGGCGGCCAAGGACGCAAAGCGCGGCAAGATGTTCACCAAGCTCATCCGCGAGATCACCATCGCGGCGCGGATGGGCAGCAGCGGCGACCCGAGCTTCAACCCGCGTCTCCGCACCGCCGTCCTCGCCGCGAAGGCGGCGAGCATGCCCAACGACAACATCGAGCGGGCGATCAAGAAGGGGATCGGCGAGAGCGGCGGCGCGGCGTACGAGGACGTCATGTACGAGGGCTACGGCCCGGGCGGCGTGGCGATCATGGTCCGCGCGCTGACCGACAACCGCAACCGCACGGTCGCCGACGTGCGTGGCATCTTCCAGCGCTACGGCGGCAGCCTCGGCGAGGCCGGCTGCGTCGGCTGGATGTTCCAGCGCCGCGGCGTCCTGGTCGTCGACGGCGCTTCGATCGACGAGGAGCTGGTCATGGAGGCGGCGCTGGAGGCGGGCGCCGACGACGTCGCCGACGCGGACGGCGCCTGGGAGGTATCGTCGAGCCCGGAGGCGTTCGAGAGGGTGCGCGAGGCGCTCGAGCGGGCCGGCGCCGGGATCGTGAGCGCCGAGGTGACGATGGTGCCGAGCAGCACCGTCGCGGTCCGCGGCGCGGACGCGGAGCAGCTCGTCAAGCTGCTCGAAGCCCTCGACGACCACGACGACGTGCAGGCGGTGTCCGCGAACGCGGACCTGGACGAGGACGAGGTGGCGCGGCTCAGCGCGTGAAGCTCGCCGCGGCGCGGGCGCCGGCGGCAGGGTGGGGGTGGAGGCAGGACGTGCGTGTGATGGGGATCGATCCGGGGTCGCGCGTCACCGGCTGGGCGCTGGTCGAGGGGGGCGGCAGCGCGCTGCGCGTGCTCGGCTCAGGCGTCGCGGCGCCACGGCTCGGCGACCTGGCGGTGCGCCTCGGCACGATCGCTGAGGAGATCGAGCGGCTGATCGCGGAGTGGCTGCCGGAGTCGATCGCGGTCGAGCGCGCGTTCGTCGGACGGAACGTCGCGAGCGCGCTGCGCCTCGGCGAGATCCGCGGGGCGGTGCTCGCGGTCGCGGGACGGCGGCGGCTGCCGGTCGTCGACTACCCGCCCGCGACCGTCAAGCTCGCGGTCGCGGGCTCGGGGCGCGCCGAGAAGGACGCCGTCGCACGCGGCGTCAGCACGCTGACCGGCACGCGCCACGTCGCCAGCGACGCCACCGACGCGCTCGCCGTCGCGATCTGCCACCTGCGGCACGCGAGCTTCACCCGCCGGCTCGCTCCGGCGGTGCGCTGAGATGCTCCGGACGAGCGCATGATCGGCGCGCTGCGCGGCAGGATCGAGAGCAAGGCGCCCGGCCAGGTGCTGGTCGACGTCGGCGGCGTCGTCTATGAGGTGGCCGTGTCGCTGCAGTCCTTCGCCCGGCTCCCCGCCGAGGGCGCGAGCGTGCGCCTCGACGTCGTCACGCACCTGCGCGAGGACGGGCTCACGCTGTTCGGCTTCCTCGACCGCGCGGAGAAGTCGGTGTTCAACCTGCTCCGCTCGGTGAGCGGCGTCGGGCCGAAGCTCGCGCTCAACATCCTGTCCGGCATCCCGGCGGTCGAGCTGCGCAGCGCGCTCGGCGGCGGCGACGTGCAGCGCCTGACGCGCATCCCCGGCGTCGGCAGGAAGATCGCGGAGCGGCTCGTGCTCGAGCTGCGTGAGCGGGCGCGTGAGGAGGAGGTCGCCGCGGGCGTCGAGCCTGCGACGACCGACGGCGAGCGGCGCGATCAGGAGGCCGTCTCGGCGCTGGTCAACCTGGGCTACCGGCGCGCTGACGCCGAGAAGGTGCTGCGCGACGTGCCGCCCGAGGTGCCGCTCGAGGAGGCGATCCGCGAGGCGCTGCGGAGGTTTGCGCGGTGACGGTCGAGCGCAAGGATCCCGCCGTCGCGACCGTCGCGGTGAGCGACGAGGAGCAGCGCTTCGAGGCGTCGCTGCGGCCCGAGACGCTGGCGGACTACGTCGGCCAGGAGTCGATCCGCAACACGCTCGGCGTCGCGATCGCCGCGGCGCGCGAGCGCGGCGACGTGCTCGACCACGTGCTGCTGTCGGGGCCGCCCGGTCTCGGCAAGACCTCGCTCGCGCAGATCATCGCGCGTGAGATGGGCGTGCGCTGCCGCAAGACGCAGGGTCCGGCGATCGAGCGCAGCGGCGACCTCGCGGCGATCCTGTCGGACCTCGAGGAGGGCGACGTCCTGTTCATCGACGAGATCCACGGGCTGCCGCGCAAGGTCGAGGAGGTGCTCTATCCCGCGATGGAGGACTTCGAGCTCGACCTGGTGATCGGCCAGGGTCCGTCGGCGCGCACCATGCGCCTCGCGCTCAAGCCCTTCACCCTGGTCGGCGCGACGACCCGCGCCGGCATGCTCAACGCGCCGCTGCGCGACCGCTTCGGCACCGCGTTCCGGCTCGAGTTCTACGGCGCCGACGACCTGGTTCGGATCCTGAACCGCTCGGCACGGATCCTCGGATTGACGCTCGACGCCGACGGCGCCGCGGAGATCGCGCGGCGCTCGCGGGGCACCCCGCGCATCGCCAACCGGCAGCTCAAGTGGGTGCGGGACTTTGCCCAGGTGCACCACGCCGGCGAGCCCGTCGATGCGGCGATCGCGGCCGGCGCGCTCGAGCTGCACCGGGTCGACCCGGCGGGCCTCGACCCGATGGACCACGCGATCCTGATCGCGGTGCTGGACCGCTTCTCGGGCGGCCCGGTCGGCATCGAGAGCCTGGCGGCGCTGCTCGGCGAGGAGCGCGAGACCATCGAGGCGGTGTACGAGCCGTTCCTGGTCCAGTCGGGCTACCTCGAGCGTACGCCGCGGGGGCGCATGGCGACGCAGAGGTGCTGGGAGCACTTCGGCCGAGCGAAGCCGGCGGGACCGCGGCAGGGCCGGCTGCTATAGGAGCGACGTGCCCGACATCGGACGCACGTTGGTCTTCCTCGGCATCGTGCTCGTCGTCCTGGGCTGTCTGTTCATGCTCCTGTCCCGGACCGGTCTGCCGCTCGGCCTCGGGCGCCTGCCCGGCGACGTCCTCATCAAGCGCGACAACTTCACCGTCTACCTGCCGATCACCAGCTCCATCCTGGTGAGCGTCGTGCTGTCGGTGATCTTCTGGCTGCTGCGCCGTTGAGAACCGCCCCGCGAACGCCGGAGAGGGCGACCGAGAGCCCGGAGACGAGGCGCTTCTGGCGGCGGCGGGAGGCGTTCCTGCTCGCGGCGACGCTGCTCGCGGCGCTGTTCTTCCTCGTCTTCGAGACGCGCCTGCCGCCGTTCACGACCGGCGACGCGGTGTCGCAGAACGTCGTCTTCTTCCTCCTCATCAACCTCAACATCGTCCTCATCCTGCTGGTGGTGTTCCTGCTCGGGCGGAACATCGTCAAGCTCGTGGTCGAGCGTCGCCAGCGCGTCCTCGGCTCGCACCTGCGCACGCGCCTCGTCGGCGGCTTCCTGCTGGTCGCGATCGTCCCCGCGGTGCTCCTCTTCCTGGTCGCGCTCGGCTTCATCCGCAGCTCGATCGAGAGCTGGTTCTCGGTGCAGGTGCAGAGCGCGCTCGAGGGCGCGCTCGACATGTCGGACACCTACTACCGCGAGGGCATGGCGACGGCGCTGCGCGACGCGCGCGAGGTGGCCCGGCGCGTCGGCGAGTCGCGCAAGAAGCTCGCCGACCAGCGGCCGTTCCTCGCGGCGAAGCGCCTCGAGTACGCGGTCGCGCAGATCGGCCTGTTCGACGCGTCGGGGGCGCCGGTCGTGACGTCGGCCGCGGACCGCCTCGGCAAGGCCTTCACCACGCCACCGGACGCGGGCTTCCTCGCCCAGGCGCTCGAGCGCGACGAGTTCACGCGGGTCGTCACGCTCGACGGCCGCGAGGTGCTGCGTGCGTCCGCGCGCGTCCGCAACGCGTCCGGCGAGGTGCGCGGGCTCGTCGTCGTCGACCAGATCGTCCCGCGCAGCGTGACCCGGCGGCGCGGCGAGATCCAGCAGAGCGTGCAGCAGTACAAGCAGCTCAAGCTGATGCGCCGCCCGCTGATCAACAACTACGTCCTCACGCTGCTGGTCGCCGCCCTGGCGGTGGTGTTCGGCGGCACCTGGCTCGGCTTCGTGCTGGCGCGTAGCATCACCGTTCCGATCCAGCATCTCGCCGAAGGCACGCGCCGCGTCGCCGAGGGGCATTTCGACGAGCGCATCCAGCTCGAGTCGGGGAGCGACGAGGTCGCGACGCTGGTCGCGGCGTTCAACCGCATGACGGCGAACCTGAAGACGACGCACTCGGCGCTCGCCGAGCGCGGGCGTACGCTCGAGACGATCCTCGGCAACATCGCCGGCGGCGTGGTCTCGATCGACCGCGAGGGACGGATCGAGACCGTCAACCCGGCCGCCCGGACGATGCTCGGCATCGACGAGCATGTCGTCGGCATGCCGTTCCGCGACGCGTTCGGGGCGAAGGAGCACGACGCGATCCGCGATCTCTTGATCGAGCTCGAGACGCGCGCGCGCGAGGAGGTGTGGGACAAGCTCCCGCCGCACCGCCTGTCGGTCGAGTCGAGCGAGGGGGCGGGCCAGATCCTCGCGACGGGCGTCGTGCTGCGCGGCGAGGACGGGCGCGCGACGGGCGCGCTGCTGTTCTTCGAGGACGTCACCGAGCTGCTCAAGGTGCAGCGCATGGAGGCGTGGCGCGAGGTCGCGCGGCGCATCGCGCACGAGATCAAGAACCCGCTGACGCCGATCCAGCTCTCGGCGCAGCGCCTGCGCAAGCGCTACGCGAAGGAGCTCGGCGGCTCGGTGCTCGACGAGTGTACCCGCACGATCATCGCCGAGGTCGAGGTGCTGAAGAACCTGGTGAGCGAGTTCGCGCACTTCGCGCGCCTGCCCGCCGGGCCGCACGTCGCGACCGATCTGAACGCGCTGGTGGACGAGGTGCTCGTGCTGTTCCGCGAGGCGCATCGCGGCATCCGCTTCTCGTTCGACAAGGACCCGAAGCTGCCGCTGCTCGACCTCGACCGCGACGGCATGCGGCGCGTCCTGACCAACATCCTCGACAACGCGGTCGGCGCGCTGGCCGCCGTGCCGGGGCGAAGCGACGGGGCGCCGGCCCGCGGCGGAGCCGGCGACGGTCCGGGCGAGGTGCTGGTGCGCGGGGCGATCGACGTCGCGACGCGCTACGACGCCGCACGCGGCGTGGTCGGGCTCGAGATCGCCGACGACGGCGTCGGGATGACGCCCGAGGTCAAGGCACGCCTCTTCGAGCCCTACTTCTCGACCAAGCCCCAGGGGACCGGGCTGGGCCTCGCGATCGCGTCCGCGGTGCTGGCCGACCACCAGGCGTTCATCCGCGTCCGCGACAACCAGCCGCGCGGCAGCCGCTTCCTGATCGAGCTGCCGGTGCGCGAGCTCACGCTCGACGTGCCGCACGCGCAGCCGGCGTGACGACGCAGCCCCCGACCGCTAAGTGACCCCAATGAGAAACGCGAGGCCGGAGGGCTTTGCCCGAGGCCGAGGCCCATCGGAGGAGCGGAGCCGCG
>JBFMAS010000407.1:0-7721 GCA_040755575.1 Thermodesulfobacteriota bacterium | reverse complement strand
CGCGAGCGGCGCGTCGACGAGGAGTTCCTCGCCCAGTACCAGCGCGTCAAGGCAGGCGACGTGGCGGGCGTCGTGGAGTGCTACACCGAATGAGACGCGCGCCGCGCGCGAGCCTCGACCTGTCCGCGCGGCCGTCGTAGGGTCGCGCATGAGCCGGCCGCCGTGCGTCGTCAACGCCGCCGACGTCGCCGCCGAGAAGCGGCCGCGCTTCACCTCGCCCGGCCCGGGCATCGCGTCGCTCGTGCGCCGGCTCGGCGACTCGGCGGGCCTGCGTGCGATGGGCGTCTCGCTGCGCGAGGTGGAGCCCGGCTTCGCCGGCACGAACCGCCACTTCCACCTGGTCGAGGAGGAGTGGACGTGCGTCGTCTCCGGCCGCGGTGCGGTCCGGATCGGACCGCTGCGGCTGCCGGTCGCCGCCGGCGACTTCGTCGCCTTCCCGCCGGGGCCGCGGCCACATCACTTCGTCTGCGAGGGCGATGATCCGCTGCTGCTCCTCGAGGGCGGCGAGCGCCGCCCGACGGAGGACCGCGGCCGCTACGTCGACCTGGGCATCGCCTGGGAGGCGGGGCGATTGTTCGAGACGAGCGAGCCGCTGCCCCCAGAGGAGGGCGACGCGGCGCAGCTCGTCCACCCGCGCGACCTCGAGGTCGTCGACTACACGCACATGGTCGACCCGACGGCGCGGCGCCGCATCCGCTTCCTGTCGTCGCCGACGTCGCTCGAGCGTCAGGTCGTCGGCCTGATGGAGGTCGCGCCGGGTGACGGCTCGACCGCCCTGCACACGCACGACCGCACGGATGAATGGGTGTTCGTGCTCGCCGGCCGCGCGCGCGTCCGCGTGGGCGACGACACGTTCGAGGCCCGAGCGCACGATTTCATCGCGCATCCCGCGGGCAGCCCGCCGCACCGGATGATCGCTCTCGAGCCGCTGACCTACCTGGTCGGCGGACAGCGCGATCTGGATGACGTCGTGCTCTACCCCGAGGCCGGGCTGCGGCTCGTGCGCGGACGGCTCGATCCGATCTGATCGCGCGTCGCACCCCGGCGCCGGAGGGCGCGCCGGGACGCGAGCCGTGCTGCGGTCGACCGCGCTCACGGGCAGACGGCCGCCGTCGGATTCGTCACCTTGAACAGCAGCGAGCCCTTGTTCACGACGGCCCCGCCTGCTGCGCCGCCGAAGCCGACGCAGTACGCGTCGCCGCCGCTCACCTGCAGGACCACCTCGCCGTGCGTGCCGGGGTCGGGTGGCACCACGCGGACCTGCGGCGCGCCCTCGGGCGTCGGCCGCGCCACGATCGTCACCTTGAGCTTGACGATGCCCGAGGCGGACCTGCCGACCTCGGCGAGCTTCACGGGACCGTTCGCACCTGTCTTGTCGGTGTAGCGCGCGCCCGTCGTGCCGACGCGCTTCCACGGCCCCGGCAGCGTGAACGTCTGGCTGTGCACCTCCGGCCCCGCCGCCGTGACCGTGAGCGTCGCGCCGTTCGCGACCAGCGTGTCGAGGTCGAGCGTCACCGCCGATCCTGGCTCGCTCGCGAGCACCGTGATCCTGCGCTTCGAGGGGTCCTCGAGCTTCGGATTCGAGACCACGAACGACTTGCCGCGGATCGGCTGCGGCGGCAGCGGCGTCTCGGCCACGAAGGCGCCGTTGCCGGCCGTGCCGGCGTAGACGCGGCCCGGCTCGATCGCGAGCGCGCGCACGAACGGGTTGTAGAGCCCGGCGTTGCTCGGCGACCAGGACGCGCCGCCGTCGGTGGTGACGAAAACGCCGCCGCCCGCGGTCGCGGCGAGGACGATCTCCGGGAAGTCCGGATCGACGACGATCGAGCGCACGTCGAGCGTCGTGATCCCGGCCGTCGCGGGGAACCAGCTCGCGCCGGCGTCGAGGGTCTTGTAGACGCCGGCGTTCTCGAGGGCGACGTACAGCGTCGCGGGCGCCGACGGGTCGATGGCGAGCGCCTGCACGCCCATCTCGGCGACCGCCGGCAGACCCGCGTTGACCGGAGTCCACAGGCCGCCGCCGTTCGTCGTCCTGAAGACGCCGGTGAAGGGTCCCTGCAGCGGGTCGGTGCCGGCGTAGAGCGTGCCCGGCGCCGACGGGTCGATCACCAGCGCGGTGACCATCGGGATCAGCCCGTTGTTGACCAAGGTCCAGCCGCCGCCGCCCGTCGTGCTGCGCGCGACGCCGCCGAAGCCGCCGGCGTAGACGATCGCCGGGTTCGCGGGGTCGACGACGAGCGCGCCGATCAGCAGGGGCACGTCGCCCGTGGAGACTGGCGACCAGCTCGCGCCGCCGTCCGTGGTGCGGAACACGCCGCCGCTGCTACCGGCGCCGACCGCGGCGTAGACGCGCGACGGCGTCACCGGGTCGATGCCGATCGCCTGCACGGTCCACGAGCCCGGGCTCGTGATGCCGTCGTTGACGGCGCTCCAGGTGTCGCCGCCGTCCGTGCTCTTGAACACGCCGCCGCCGTGCACGCCGGCGAAGACCGTCGTCGGCGTCGTCGGGTCGACGGCGATCGCGTAGCCGTAGCCGCCGATCGGCCCGTTGCTCGTCCAGGTGCCAGCGCTCGCGGCGCCGGCCCAGAGCAGCACCAGGGAGCAGCACGCGGCGAGCGTCCTGCCCAGCGCCGAGATCGCGATTGTCCTGCCGTTGGCGCCCGTCGAAGACGTCGCACGCATTTCGCCCCTCCTTGCGGGTTGGTCCGGGGCGGGCGCTTTGCGAGATCGGTGCCAGGCGGCGGGCCCGACGAAACGCCCGTCAAGGCAAGAGCTCGCGACACGAGGGGCCGCGCACGGCGCGGCGGGATGCGCTTTCGATATATCGGCCGGGCATGAAGCGGCGGTCTATCGTCGCCCGTGCCCGAGCGCCGCATAGAGCAGCGCCGCGACCACGAGCACGCCCAGCATCCGGGCGTACGCCTCGACGGGGAAGCGCAACGCGAGCGCGGCGCACATGACGAGGCCGGCGACCGGCGTCCAGGCAGGCGTCCGGAAGACCTCCGGATCGGCGACCGGCTCGCTGCGCTTGAGGCGCATCAGCCCGACGTGCAGCACGGCGAACACCGACAGCAGCAGCAGGCTCGTCGTCTGCGCCAGGACCTGCACGCCGCCCGAGCCGGCGAGCCCCACCGCGAGGACGAACGCGACCAGCACCGCGACCCACGGCGTCGCGCGCACCGGGTGGACCCGCGCGAGGACCGCCGGCAGCAGCCCCTCGTTCGCCATGCCGTAGGTGAGGCGCGAGGCCATGATGAGGTTCAGCAGGCCGGTGTTGCAGATCGCGAGCAGCGCGACGATCGAGAACGCGCCGCCCGGGGGCTCGACGCCGGCCGCGCGCAGGACGTCGAGCAGCGGCGCGTCCGAGTGCGCGAGGACGTCCGCCGGCAGCGTCATCAAGGCGGCGAGCGTGACGCCGACGTAGACCAGGCACGAGATCGCGATCGCGCCGAGGATCGCGCGCGGCAGGACGCGGCGCGGGTCGCGCACCTCCTCCGCGACGTTCGCCGTGTCCTCGAAGCCGATGTACGAGTAGAAGGCGAGCGTCGCGCCGCCGAGGACCGCGCCGAGGCTCGCGTCGGGCGCGATGCGCTCGAGGCGCACGCCCGCTTCGAGGCCGCTCGCGTAGTACGCGCCGACGGCGAGGACGAGAAGCAGCCCCGAGACCTCGGCGAGCGTCAGCACAACGTTGACCCGCGACGACGCCTCGATGCCGCGGTAGCTGACGAACGTCATCAGCGCGAGAAGCGTCACGCTGCCAGCGAGCGGCGGGACGGTCACGAAGGGTGCCAGGTAGCCCGCGAAGGCGAGCGACACGGTGGCGGCCGAGGTGATGCCGCTCGCGAGGACGAGCATCCCGACCAGGAACGCGATCGCCGGGTGCGCGAACGCCCGCTTGCAGTAGGCCGCGGCGCCGGCCGCGACCGGATGGCGCGAGCTGAGCTCGGCGTAGGTGAAGCCCGTCAGCACCGCGAGCACGGCCGCGACCCCGAAGGAGAGCCATGCCGCGGTGCCGGCCACGTCGGCGACCTTGCCCACGAGCGCGTAGATGCCCGCGCCGAGGATGTCGCCGACGGCGTAGAGGGTGATCGCGGCGGGGCCGAGGGCGCGCTTCAGCGCAGGCGGGGCGTCGGGCACGGTGGCCGTTGCCACGGCGCGCCCGGCTCGGCAAGCGGCGCGTCGCGCGGCCACGTCCGCCGCCTCGAGCGAAGTGCGTTTGACAGGCCGCGGTCCCGACCACGACAATTCGCCGGCCGAAGATGATCGACGAGGACGACAGGACCGTCATGGCCGCGGTGCCGGGCTGGCAGGAGGTCGAGAGCAACCGCCTGCCCGTTCTCGTCGTCCTGCGCGGCGCGCAGCTCGGGCGCCGCTACCTGCTGAACGAGAGCCGCTTCGTGCTCGGCCGCCGCGACACGGTGTCGACGCTCGTCGTCCACGGCGACTCGAAGATCAGCAGCCGCCATTGCGAGATCGAGTACGACGGCGGACGGGACGCCTGGGTGGTACGCGACGCGGGCTCGACCAACGGCACGCGGCTCAACGGCAAGCCGATCGAGAGCGCCGACCTTGCCGAGGGCGACAAGCTGCTGCTCGGCGACACGATCCTCAAGTTCACATTCCACGACGAGATCGAGAGCGAGTTCCACCACGAGGTGGACCGCCTGATGAACATCGACGAGCTGACCGGCCTGGTCGTGCTGCGTGTCTTCCGCGAGCGCTTCCACGCGACGTTCGACGCCTGCACGCGCGGCCGCCGCCCGCTCGCGCTGCTGATGATGGACCTCGACGGCCTCAAGAAGATCAACGACACGTACGGCCACCAGGCGGGCGCGATGACGATCTCGGCGGTCGGACACATGCTCGGCGAGCTCGTCGGCGATGCGGGGCTCGTGGCGCGCTTCGGCGGCGACGAGTTCATGGCCGCGTTTCCGGATCACGACCGTGCGGCGGGCGTCGCGCAGGGCGAGCGCGTGCGCGCGGCTCTCGCGGCGCAGAAGTTCGCCTTCGGCGAGACGCTCCTGCGCCCGACGATCAGCATCGGCGTCGCCGCGATGCCGGAGGACGCGACCACCCCGGAGCGCCTGACGCGCGTCGCCGACGAGGCGCTCTATCGCGCGAAGGCGGCGGGGCGCGACCGCGTCAGCACCTGACACGCCGTCGCGAAGACGCCGCGATTCTCCGCTTGCCGCCCGCCGCGTCGCGCGCGCCGAGCCGGTCCTAAACCCGCACGCGGGAAAGTCCGCTGGGCAAGCCGCGGGCTGCGTGGTAATTCGAGCCCGTCACGGCCTCGCGCGCCTGCGGTCTCGCCGGGCGTCACGATCCGGACGGAACCACGATCGCGCATCATCGGGGACGAAGATGGTCGAAGAGGCGGACAGCGGCCGGCCCGCTGCGGAGCTGAGCCCGGCGAACGGCGCCGGGGCACGCGGCAAGCGTGCTGCCGAGCACGGCATCGTCCGTGAGCTTCGCAAGACCGCCCGCAAGAGCGCCCGCATGTCGCCCAGGAAGGCGGTCGCCGCGATCGCTGCGAGCACCAAGGGCACGCAGCCGAAGTCCAAGGACAGGAGCGCGCCGGTACCCGAGTTCCCGCCCGAGCTCTACCTGAACCGGGAGCTCACCTGGCTCGAGTTCAACTGGCGCGTGCTGCACGAGGCCGAGGACAAGCGCGTGCCGGTGCTCGAGCGGATGAAGTTCCTCGCCATCGTCAGCTCGAACCTGGACGAGTTCTTCATGAAGCGGATCGGCGGCCTCAAGCAGCAGGTCGCCGCGGGCGTGCGCGAGCCGACGGTCGACGGCCGGACGCCGCAGCAGCAGATCGCCGACTGCTACCGCGTCGTCGCGGCGCTCGACGCGCGCCGCCAGGAGCTGTTCGTCGAGCTCGTGCAGAAGCTGCGCCAGCACGACATCCACCTGACGCACGTGCATCAGCTCGACGCGAAGGACCGCGCGCTGCTGCGCGAGGCATACGTCAAGAACGTCTATCCGCTGGTCACGCCGCAGGCGATGGACCCGGCGCACCCGTTCCCGTTCGTCTCGAACCTGTCGCTCAACCTGCTGGTGTCCGTCCGCTACCCGAAGGACCCGCAGGTCTCGCTCGCGCGCGTCAAGGTGCCGGTGGGCGCCGGCATCCCGCGCCTCGTCCGTGTCGGCGAGCGCAACGTCTTCGTCACGCTCGAGGACGTCATGGCGGACAACCTCGACCTGCTGTTCCCCGGCATGGAGGTGGTCTCCGCCGAGCTGTTCCGCGTGACGCGCAACGCGAACACCGAGCGGGACGAGGAGGACGCGGACGACCTCGTCGAGCTGATCGAGAACGAGCTGCGGGACCGCAAGTTCGCGCCGATCGTCCGGCTCGAGGTCGGCAAGGGGATGTCGCCGATGCACCGCGGCATGCTCGCGGCGGAGCTCGGCCTGCAGGAGCAGGGCGACGTCGTCGAGCGCTCCGGACGCCTCGGCCTCGCCGACATGATGGACCTCGCGACGCTGGACGTCCCGCCGCTGCGCGACCCGAAGCACCATCCGATCGACAACCCGGAGCTGACGCGCGGGCGCAACATCTTCCACGTCATCCGCGACGCGGGCTCGATCCTGCTGCAGCACCCGTACGAGTCGTTCACCTCGTCGGTCGAGCGCTTCCTCGCCGAGGCGAGCGAGGACCCGAAGGTGCGCGCGATCAAGATGACGCTCTACCGCACGTCGGCCGAGTCGCAGGTGATCGAGCACCTGATCAACGCGGCGACGAACGGCAAGCAGGTCGCGGTCGTGGTCGAGCTCAAGGCGCGCTTCGACGAGGGCGCCAACATCCAGTGGGCGAACCGGCTCGAGGAGGTCGGCATCCACGTCACCTACGGCGTCGTGGGCCTCAAGACGCACTGCAAGGTGATCCTGGTGGTGCGCCAGGACTACAACGGGCTCAGGCGCTACAGCCACATCGGCACCGGCAACTACCACGCCGGCACCGCGCGCATCTACTCGGACCTCGGGCTCTTCACCAGCAGCGACGAGATCGGCCAGGACCTGACGGAGCTCTTCAACTACTTGACGACGGGCTACAAGCCGAGGCGCAGCTACAAGAAGCTGCTCGTCGCCCCGACCGGGGTCAAGCAAGGCCTGCTCGAGAGGATCCAGCGCGAGGTCGCGCACCAGGCGGCGGGCCAGCACGGCCACATCCAGCTCAAGATGAACGCCCTCGAGGACGTCGACATCACGCGCGCGCTCTACCTGGCGTCGCAGGCGGGCGTGAAGGTCGACCTGATCGTGCGCGACACGTGCCGCCTGCGTCCCGGCATCGCCGGCATCAGCGACAACGTGCGCGTGATCAGCATCGTCGGCCGCTTCCTCGAGCACTCGCGGATCTTCCACTTCCGCAACGGCGGCGCGCCCGAGTACTACATCGGCTCGGCGGACGCGATGAAGCGCAACCTCGAGAGCCGCGTCGAGGTGCTGACGCCGGTCGACGACCCGCGGCTGCAGAAGGAGCTGCGCGCGATCCTCGACCTCCACCTCGACGATCAGCGCAACGCCTGGGAGATGGCGGCGGACGGCACGTACAAGCAGCGTCGCAAGCCGGGCAAGGACACCGGCTCCCACGAGCTGCTGATCCAGCGCGCCGAGCGCCGTCAGCGCGAGGCGTCGCGCCTGAAGAAGCGCAAGCCCAAGGGGATCGCGCGTCGTCTCGCCGCCGAGGCGGCGCAGGACATCTTCGTCGCGCGCTGACG
>JBFMAS010000406.1:0-8008 GCA_040755575.1 Thermodesulfobacteriota bacterium | reverse complement strand
CGCCAGGACGGCATCGGAGACGGCGAGCGCGAGCACCAGGAAGAACGCAAGCCCCATCCAGAGGAACGCGGGCCAGGCGACGAGCCGCGCGTGGCGCGGTGCCAGGTAGCGCTCGGCGAGCCACTGCGGCACAATCGACGCGCCGAGCACGACGAAGGCGGCGATCGCGAGGTCGGCCGCCACGCCGGTGAGCCCGGGATCGAGGACCAGCCGCCGCACCATGTAGACGTGCCCGCCGATCCAGGCGGACAGGATCACGACGAAGAAGGTGAGGATGACGAGCACCTTGCGCATGGCGTCCATCGCTCGCTGCGAGCCGCGACGAGAGCGAGGGTAAGGCACCCCGCGCGGCTCGTCCAGCGAGCGCGCCTCGACGCGCGCAGGGTCAGCCCCGCGACGCGGCGATCGCGCCGCGCCCGTCGCGCGCGGGTCGTGCGGCAAGGGCGCGCTCCGGGCCGGGCCCGATCCGCTGCTCCGCTGGTGCCAGCGTCGCCACGGGTCGGGCGCTGCCGACGCACGCGTCGTCGTCGAGCCCCTCCAGGTAGAAGAGCTGGTTGACGGAGGTGCCGAGCGCGTGTGCGATGCGCAGCGCCGTGATGAGCGTCGGCTTGACGCGGCCGTTCTTGATGCGGTTCAGGTGCCCCTGGTCGAGCCGCGCCACCATGGCGACCTCTCCCTCGGCGAGCCCGCGGTCGTGCAGGATGCGGTTCAAGCGGTTGCGCAGGATCATCGTCAGCCCCCCTTCCTCCGCCGCGCCACGGCGGCGCCGCCGTCTTCTGAGCAGCAGCCGCCCGCGTGCGTAAGTGTCGCAGCCCGCATCGCGTCGCACATGCCGGGGGCAGGCAGCCGATGCGAAGCGTCGGCGCATCGATGCGGATCCTCGATCGACAACGCGCGACGAGCTCCCTAGCCTGCGCGCCCCGCCGCCCGGCGGCGGGCGACGACATGGCGATCCGGTTCGCGATCCTCGCCTTCCTGAGCGAGCAGCCGCTGCACGGCTACGCCATCCGCGCGGCGCTCGACGAGCGCTGCGCCGGGCTGTGCGAGCCGGACGACGGCGAGGTCTACCGGGTGCTGGCCGCTCTGCGGCGCGACGCGCTCGTCGACCTGATCGAGCCCGCGGCAGCCACGAGCAGCAGCCGGCGGCGACGGAAGGTGTACCGCGTCACGGAGGCGGGGCGCCGCGCGCTCCACGCGTGGCTGCTCGCGGTGCCCGAGTCGCTCCAGCGTGCGCGCGACGAGATGCCGCTGCGTCTGCTGCTCGCCGAGCTCTGTGCGGTGGAGCTGCTGCCGCGCGTCGTCGAGCTGCACGCGGAGCGCGGCCGGTCGGCGCTCGAGGAGCTCGTCGCCCTGCGACGCCCCGACCGGCCGCCGGCGAGCTTCGGCGCGCTCGTGCGCGCGCTGCACCTCGAGACGACGATCCGCGTCGCGCGCGCGGGGCTCGAGGCGATCGATCTGTGGCGTGCGACGCTCGCGCGCTACCGTGCGGGCTCGTCGCCGGCGACGCTCGCGGCGTCGATGGCGCACGAGGTGCCCGACGCGCCCGACGTCCCGCCGCGCAAGCCGGGGCGCGATGGCCGGCGAGGATGCTGAGCGCTCGCGAAGGACGCCGCGACGCTACTGCACGATGCCCGGCATGCGCAGGCTGAAGCGCGGAATCTTCGCCCTGAAGACGCGTCCCTCGACGTCGTGCATCTCGTAGGTGCCTTCCATCGTGCCGACGGGCGTCGTGATGACCGCGCCGCTCGTGTAGCGGTGCGTGTCGCCCGGGTCGAGCACCGGCTGCTCGCCGACCACGCCCGGCCCTTCGACCTCCTCGACCTTGCCGTTGCCGTCGGTGATGATCCAGTGCCGGCGACGGAGCTGAACGCGCGGCGAGCCCTCGTTCGCGATGGTGACGAAGTAGGCGAAGGCGTAGCGGTTCTCGTCCGGCGAGGAGTGCTCCTCGAGGTAGGTCGACTCGACCGTCACCCGGACACCTTCGGTCACCGCGGTTGGCACGCGCCCTCCCTTACAAGCCGGCTTGCGCCCGTTCAACACGCGGTTTGCATGCGCGCGCGCGTGAACGGTATCGAACCCGGGTCCCCCATCTCGAGCGACGAGGAGACTCCATGGCGGAAGAGTACAAGGCGCCGCTGCCGGTTCCGACACCCGAGGCGAAGCCCTTCTGGGACGCGCTCAAGGCGCACCGGCTCGACATCCAGCGGTGTCGCGCCTGCGGCACGGCGTACTTCTATCCTCGCAACGTGTGCCCGGGCTGTCTGTCGGCGGACGTCGAGTGGTTCACGGCGAGCGGTCGCGGCAAGCTGCACACCTTCTCGATCGTCTATCGGCCGCTCAAGAACCCGCCGTTGCCTGCGCCGTACGTGCTCGCGGTCGTCGAGCTCGACGAGGGGCCGCGCATGATGACCAACCTGGTCGGCATCGACCCCGACCCGGCGAAGCTGCGCTGCGACATGCCGGTCGTGATCGAGTACGCCGACGTGACCGACGAGGTCACGCTGCCGCGCTTCCGCCCTGCCGCCTGATCGGCACGACGCCGCACGAAGGACCCACGCATGGCACTCGAGAAGCTTCACGCGCAGCGCGGCAAGATCGCGATCGTCGGCGCCGCGGAGTCGGACGAGGTCGGCAAGCTGCCCGGCAAGACCGCGCTCGCGCTGCACGCCGAGGGCGCGCGCAACGCGCTCGCCGACGCGGGACTGACGGCGAAGGACGTCGACGCCGTGCTGTCGACCGGCCGCCAGACCGCGAACGACGTGCCCGAGTACCTCGGCATCCGCCCGCGCTACATGGACAACACGCAGATGGGCGGCTGCTCGTTCATCGCCCACCTGCAGCACGCGCTCGGCATCATCGGTGCCGGCGTCGCCGAGGTCGTGCTGATCACGCACGGCGAGAGCGGCTACTCGCGCGCCGGCATGGGCAGCGGCGACCGCTTCGCGCCCGACACGCCGCCCGGCCAGTACGAGATGCCGTTCGGCATCGGCGGCCCGGCGACGCGCTACGCGCTCGCCGCGACGCGGCACATGCACGAGTTCGGCACGACGCGCGAGCAGCTCGCCGCGGTCGCGGTCGCGACGCGGCGCTGGGCACGGCTCAACCCGCGCGCCATGATGCGCGACCCGATCACGGTCGAGGACGTGCTCGCCTCGCGTCCGATCGCCTGGCCGTTCAACCTGCTCGACTGCTGCCTCGTCACCGACGGCGGCGGCGCGCTGGTCGTGACGTCGGCCGAGCGCGCCAAGGACTGCGCGAAGAAGCCGGTGTGGGTGCTCGGCACCGGCGAGGCGACGTGCCACTCGATCATCAGCCAGATGCCGCGCTTCCACGTCTGGGACGCGGGCGTGATGGCGGCCGAGCGCGCCTGGGCGATGTCCGGCGTCGAGCACTCCGAGATCGACCTGACGATGATCTACGACGCCTTCACCATCGTGCCGATCCTCGGCCTCGAGGCGCTCGGCTTCTGCAAGCCGGGCGAGGGCGGCGCGTTCGTCGAGGACCTGCGCACCGCGCCCGGCGGGAGCTTCCCGATGAACACCAACGGCGGCGGGCTGTCGTACACGCACACCGGCATGTACGGCATGTTCCTGCTCGTCGAGGCCGTCAAGCAGCTCCGCGGCGAGTGCGGCGAAAGACAGGTCAAGGGAGCACGGACCGCCGTGTGCCACGGCACCGGCGGCATCCTGTCGGCGTCGGCGACGGCGATCCTGTCGACCGAGCGGTGAGCGCGTGAGCCGCCGCGCGGGTCACGCGGCGCGCGGGCTCGAGCGGATCGTCTCGGGCGGGCAGAGCGGTGTCGACCGCGCGGCGCTCGACGCGGCGCTCGCGCTCGGCGTGCCGTGCGGCGGCTGGTGCCCGAAGGGACGCCTCGCCGAGGACGGGCCGATCGACCCGCGCTACCCGCTGCGCGAGACGCGCAGCCCGCGCTACGAGCGGCGGACGTACGCGAACGTGCGCGACTCGGACGCGACGCTGATCGTCGCGCGCGGCGAGCTGACCGGGGGTACGGCGTACACGGCGCGCGTCGCGCGCGAGCTCGGGCGGCCCGTGCTCGTCGTCGCGCCGCAACCTTCGCAGGTGCCGCGCGTGGTCGCCTGGCTCGCAGAGGAGCGCGTCGGCGTGCTCAACGTCGCCGGGCCGCGAGAGAGCGGCGCGCCGGGGATCTACGCCGACGCACGGCGCTTCCTCGAGGACGTCCTGCGCGCGGCGCCGCGCGCTTGACGGCGGGCGCCGCGCCGATCGACAGTCCGCGCATGGCGGAGACGATGCGCGCGACGGTGGCCTGCGGCCCGGGCGAGGTCGGGATCGAGGAGCGGCCGGTGCCGCACCCGGGTGCCGGCGAGGTCCTGCTGCGCGTCCGCGCGTGTGGCATCTGCGGCTCCGACCTGCACTGGTACCACGGCCGCTACCCCGCGCCCTCGGTGTGCCCGGGACACGAGATCAGTGCCGAGGTCGCCGACGTCGGCTCCGGCGTGCACGAGGTGAAGGCGGGCGACCTGGTCGCGGTGGAGGGTCTGTGGAGCTGTGGCACGTGCGGCGCCTGCCGCTCGGGCCAGGTGCAGCGCTGCCGGCGCATCCGCATGGTCGGCGGCACGGTCGCAGGCGGACTCGCGGACTACATGCTGCAGGCGCCGCATCACGTTTTTCGCGTGCCGCGCGGCGTCGACGACGAGGTGGCGGCGTTGACCGAGCCGCTTGCGGTCGCGGTGCACGGGCTGCGGCTTGCGCCGCTCGAGATGGGGCAGCGCGTGCTCGTGCTCGGCGCGGGCACGATCGGCCTGATGGCGGTCGCGGCAGCGCGCGCCGGCGGCGCGGGCGAGGTTGCCGCGACGGCGAAGCGCCCGCAGCAGCGCCGCGCGGCGCTGGCGCTCGGTGCGAGCGCGGTGTTCGACCCCGGCGACGCCGACGGCCTGCGCGACTGGGTTCGGCGCCACCCGGTCGACGTCGTGGTCGAGACCGTGGGCGAGTCGGGCGGCGGCGCGGGCGATCTTCCCTCCACGCTCGAGCAGGGCATCGCGCTTGCGCGCCGCGGCGGAAGCGTCGTGATCCTCGGCGTCTTCCTGCGACCGGCGCCGATCAACGTGCCGCTCGTGCTGATGCGCGAGGTGCGCATCCTCGGCTCGGTCGGCTACGCCCGCAGCGCGGGACGCGCGGACTACGAGATCGCGCTCGACGTGCTCGCGCGCGAGGGCGAGCTCCTGCGCCGCGAGCTGATCACGCATCGGTTCGAGCTGGATCGGGTAGACGAGGCGTTCCGCGCCGCAGCGGACAAGGGCGGGGGCGCCATCAAGGTGAGCGTTCGGGCGGGGTGAGGTCGGGAGCTCGGGCCGCGCGGCCACGACGGCGCTCGCCCAAATCTTACTCAACTCTTACCCGGATCTCATGAATCGAGCGCGGGCGGGCGCCATCTTCGCACGCGACAGAGCCCGCCGGCGATCTCGAGCCTCGCATCGCGGCGGGCACGCATCGACAAGCGAGCCACGAAAGGAACCGTCACGATGTCACACGAACGCAGGCGCCGCGTCAGCGCCGTCCGTCTCGTCGTCGCGATGCTGCTCGGAGGGGCGGTCGCGGCGGTCGCCGGCGAGAAGCCCGTGCTCGTGCCGCCGCCGCTGTGCGTCGCCGCCCGGGTCCCGGAGACGTCGGCGCCCGCGCTCGCCGGGAACACGGCCGACGACCGCTTCGTCGGCGAAGTATTCGCGCGCACCGAGCTGTTCTTCGGCAGCGAGCGCGACGGCAGGCCCGAGGTCAGCCCGGAGGAGTTCAAGCATTTCCTCGATGCCGTCGTCACGCCGTGCTTCCCCGATGGTCTCACGCTGCTCACCGGCAAGGGCCAGTTCCGCGAGTCCGGCGGCGAGATCGTGCAGGAGACGAGCTTCGTCTTGATGCTGCTCTATCCGCAGAGCCTCCGCGAGCAGAGCGACGCCAAGATCGAGGCGATCCGCACGATCTACAAGGACCACTTCCAGCAGGAGTCGGTGCTGCGCGTGGACGACCCACGCGCGGCGCGCGTCGGCTTCTGATCGCGATTCGGATGAGCGCGCGCTCCTACGTTCGTTGCCCGCCGGTGTACCTCTTGCTCGGTCCCCGGCAGCCGCTCCTTGTCGAGGTCCATCATGGAGCTCAGCGGCAGGACGAAGCTCCTCGGCCTGATCGCCGATCCGGTGGCGCAGGCGCGCTCTCCGGCCCTGGCGAACGAGCTCCTCGCGCGACGAGGGAAGCTCGGCGAGCGCGTGTTCGTGCCCATGCAGGTCCCCGCGGGGGCCTCGAGAGGACGCGCAGTGTATCCCGGCCTACCCATGCTGCGTGGTCAGCTGGACGCGATCCTCGACTTCATCGGCGCGGCTTGACGTCGCGCGCAGTGCGACGCGCGGCTGTGGCCAGCGCACCGAGCGTCTCGAGCGCGCGCGCCGTGCGCGGTCCGGGCCAGGGCCTCGCACGACGGAGACAGCGCATCCCTCAACGACGGCGGCGCCGGTCATCGCGTCACATTCGGCGACGCGTGCGCTGGCCGACCACCCGCGAAACATGGACGATGACATGCTGCGCGCGGTCGCGCGCAACGGCGGCGTCGTGATGGTCAACCTTCAGGACGTGCTCATCGACCCGGAGAAGGCCTCGGTCTGGAAGGCGCTGTCGACGACGGTCTGGAATCTCGGCTGGCCGCGTACGCCGCTCGCGGGGCTGCTCGATCACATGGACCACGCGGTCGCCGTGGCTGGCATCGATCACGTCGGGGTTGGCTCGGACTTCGCAAGCACCTTCTTCATGCCGGAAGGCCTGACCGACGTCGCCGGTTATCCCAACATTACGCTCGGACTGGTGGAGCGCGGCTATCCGGACGACGCGGCCCGCAAGGTCCTCGGCGAGAACGTACTGCGGGCGCTGTCGAAGGCGAAGGCAACGCGCGACAGGTTGCGAGACAGCTTGCGTCCGTAGCTGTTCGTCGCGCCGGCTCGCTCGGAAGCTCAGAGGCCGCGAGCAGGCGCGGACCGGCCCAGTAAGGCGAGAGCGTCCAGCTGTGGATGTCGAGACCGACCGTGCTGCGGCTGATCTAGAACGTCTGGAGGTCTCGGCATGGCTTCGTCAGCTCGGCCTCCAAGCGGCGCGGAAGCTGATGAAGCGTCCAGCTCCTCCCTGTTTGGCAGGCTCGTCGAACTATGAAGTAACGTACGCGAGCTGCGCTCGATACAAAAAAGGTTCATCCGGCTTCCGTGTGGGTCGATAAAGGATAAAGTTCGAGCTTTCCACAATGGAAGTAGATCGCCGTCTTGAAGTTCTCGCGGTTGCGGAAGCCGCGCGCTGTGTAGCGGATCCACTGGATCTTCGAGTTGAGCCCCTCGCTCGTCGCGTTCGTGATTCGGTGCTTGATGTAGGTCAGGACGTTCGGCAGCCGGCGCTTGATCATCTTCGCCTTCTCGATCATCGGCTCCAGGCGCGAGTGCGTCGCCCAGAAGTACCAGCGGCGGAAGAACGTCCGCGCGGCGCCGACGTAGCGGTAGTCCCACAGCTTGGCCGCCGTCTCCTTGATCGCCCAGGCCCGCGCCACCTTGAGGTTGCTCTTGCGCAGCGGCGCGAACTTCCGCCACGCCTCGGCGTCGAAGTTGTCCGGGGCGCGCAACCACGTGTACTTCGTTCCGACCAGCCGATCGTCGCCCGCTGCCCGAAGCTCTTTCGCCTCGGCCCGACGCACGCGGTCCACCCCGTCGTTGAGATGCTTGGCGATGTGGAAGCGGTCGAAGACGATCTTGCTCTCGGCGTCGGGAATCCGAGCCAGCGTGGCCTGCACGTAGGGCTCCCACATGTCCATCGCGATCGCCTCGATCCCTGCCCGCTGCTCATCCGTCAGGCCCATGGCCCAGAAGGCTTCCAGGCTCTCCTGTGTGCGGTCATCGGCGACGTAGAGCACGCGCGATCGGATCAGGTCGTTCACCACCGTGACGTACTCGTGGCGCCGCTGGAACGACTTCTCGTCCACGCCAACCTCCCGCAGATCCTCGATCCG
>JBFMAS010000405.1:0-3777 GCA_040755575.1 Thermodesulfobacteriota bacterium | reverse complement strand
CAGGTCGCGGCGCGAGTCCTCGACGCCTACCTAGCGCACTTCGGCCGCGCGCTCGCCAACGTGATCTCGATCCTCGACCCGTCGGTGGTCGTGCTCGGCGGCGGGCTCTCGAACCTCGAGGTCCTGTACGGACGCGGTCGCGACGAGGTCGCGCGTCGCGTCTTCAACGACCGGCTCCTGACGCCCATCGTCAAGAACACGCTCGGCGACTCCGCCGGCGTGATCGGGGCCGCCTTGCTCGCCGCTTCCGGCGCGGGAGGAGCCTGATGTTCCGCCGTCACGGACCGGTCCTGCTGCTCGCCCTGTCCGGCCTCTCCCTGCTGAGCGTCGGCTGGGTCGGCCTGACCGCGCCCCAGGAGCTCATGGACCCGCTCGGCATCCCGCTCGCCGGCCCGAGCGCGCACAGCGAGATCCGCGCCGCCTATGGCGGCATGCACGCGGCGATCGGCCTCCTCCTCATCTATGCCGCCGTGCGCGCGGAGCTGCGGCGTGCGGGACTGTGGCTCGCCCTCTGCTTCATGGGCGGCTTGACGGTGGGCCGCCTGGTGAGCCTCGCCGCCGACGGCGTCCCCAACGCCTTCGTCCTCCGGCTGCTCGCCGCGGAGGCGCTCGCCGCGGTGCTCGCCGCGGTCCTCCTCGGGACCGCACGTCCGGCTTCTACACCGTAGGTCGCTGTGGCAAGGTCGGTGAGATGTCCCCGCAGGCGGAAGCGCAGGAGCTCGACGAGCGGCTCTCCCCCGAGGAGCTGCACGAGGCGTGGGGCCTTCTCGCGCACGACGACCGCGTCGAGGGCTTCCGCCTGCTCGACCGCGCGATCGCCGAGGACTTCTTCCTCTCCCTGAGCTCGCGCGATCAGGCCGAGCTGCTCGCCGAGCTGCCGCGCGTGCAGCGGCGCTCGTGGCTGCGCCTCCTGCCGCTCGACGACGCCGCCGACCTGATCCAGGAGTTCCCCGAGGAGGAGCGCGAGAGCCTGCTCGAGCTGTTCGACGAGAGCACGCGCAAGGAGCTGATGGGGCTCCTCGCCTACGCCGAGGACCGCGCCGGCGGCCTGATGAACCCGAAGTATGCCCGCGTGCGGCCCGACATGAGCGTCGACGAGGCGATCGCCTACCTGCGCCGCCAGGCGCGCGAGCGCATCGAGTACATCTACTACGTCTACGTGCTCGACGCGGCCCAGCACCTGCTCGGCGTCGTCACGTTCCGCGAGCTGTTCGCCGCGCGGCCCGAGCAGCGGGTGCGCGAGGTCATGCGCACCGACATCGTGACCGTTCCCGAGGAGATGGACCAGGAGCACGTGAGCCAGCTCTTCGCACGCCACGACCTGGCCGCGATCCCCGTGGTCGACACGGAGGGACGAATCAAGGGCATCGTCACGGTCGACGACATCGTCGACGTCGTGCAGGAGGAGGCGACCGAGGACATCCAGAAGATCGGCGGCACCTCCGCGCTCGACGCGCCCTACCTCGAGGTCGGGGTCGCCGGCATGATGCGCAAGCGCGCCGGGTGGCTGTCGGTGCTGTTCCTCGGCGAGATGCTGACGACCACCGCCATGGCGTACTTCGAGAGCGAGCTCGAGCGAGCGATCGTCCTCGCGGTGTTCATCCCGCTCATTATCTCGAGCGGCGGCAACTCGGGCTCGCAGGCGACGACGCTCGTCATCCGTGCGATGGCGCTCGACGAGATCCGGCTGCGCGACTGGTACCGCGTCGTGCGGCGCGAGTTCTTCTCGGGTCTCGGGCTCGGCGCGATCCTCGGTGCGCTCGGCTTCGTGCGCGTCCTGGCCGGCGGCGCGTACTTCGACACCTACGGCGAGCACTACGTGCTGGTCGGCATCACGGTGGCGACGAGCCTCGTCGGCGTCGTCCTGTGGGGGACGCTCGCCGGCTCGATGCTGCCGTTCGTCCTGCGCAAGCTCGGCTTCGACCCGGCGAGTGCGTCGGCGCCGTTCGTCGCGACTCTGGTCGACGTGTGCGGCATCCTGATCTACTTCGGGCTCGCGAGCTTCATCCTCGCCGGCACGCTGCTGTAGCACGGCCGCGACGCGGCCACCGAGATCGGCGCGATCGCCGGCGACCCGGTTGCGGGAGGGGCAAACCCTGATGATCGGCGTCGACTCGGGGAGCGCGGGTCAGCTCTTCTTCCTCGAGCCGGCCGGCTGGGCCGCGACCGCGACCGGCTTTCGCTACGCCGGCCCGACGGCGGATGAGCCGGTCGACCGCGTCGTCCTCCAGCGTACCGCGGCAGGCACCGTGCTCCTGGACGTCGTGCTGCGCGGCAAGCTCGGTACGGAGCCGCTCGAGCTCGTGCCGCCCGATCCGGGCTCGGATGCCGTCGCCGTCCTCACCCTGACGGCTGGCGACACCTACTACTGCTCGTTCGGCGGCGGCGCGCTGTACTTCGGCGGGCCGGGCGTTCAGCAGCCGCCGTGTGACGAGATCGGCGGCCGACCGCTCGACGGGCTGGCCGCCTTCAGTGCTCCTCCGCCTCCTCGGCCGCCATCGCGTCCTCGTGCGTCTTGTGCACCGTACCGTGCGGGTGGTGCGGGGGCGCGTAGATCGAGTACAGCTTGAGCGGCTCCTGGCCCACGTTGACGACGTTGTGCCAGGTGCCGGCAGGCACGATGATCGCCCAGTCGTCCTCGGCCTGCCAGGTCTGCGACAGCTCGTCCTTCGCCCGGCCCATCATCACCTTGGCCTTGCCCTGCTCGAGGCGGAGGAACTGATCCGTGTCGGGGTGGATCTCGAGCCCGACCTCGCCGCCGACGGGGATGGTCATCAGCGTGAGCTGAAAGTACTTCCCGGTCCACGCAGCGGTGCGGAAGTTCTCGTTCGCGAGCGTCGTGCCCTCGATGTCGACGACGTACGGCGACGGCCCCTGATCCTTCGGCTGCATCGGCGTCCTCCTTGTCGCTCCATCTTGCGCCCGTCCGCCGGCGGCGCAATGGGGTCGGGACGACGCGCGACGTGCTCAGGCCATCAGCTCGCCGCCGTTCAGGTGCAGCGTCGCCCCGCAGAAGTACCGGCCCTCGTCGGACGCGAGCAGGACGAACGCGCCGACCAGGTCCTCCGGCACGGCGAGCCGCCCGAGCGGAAGGCGCGCCGCATAGGCCCGCTTCGTCTCCTCGGGCAGCGGGTCGAAGCCGGTGTCGGTGAGCCCCGGCGCCACCGCGTTCACCAGCACGCCGTGCGGCGCGAGCTCCTGCGCGAGCGCGCGCACGAACGTGACCAGCCCGCCCTTGGCCGTCGAGTACGCGAGGTAGCCCCCGCGCCCGACGTAGCCGAGCTGCGAGGTGACCACGATGATCCGCCCGCTGCGGCGCTCCACCATGCCGCGCGCGACCGCGCGGCAGCACAGGAACGCACCGCGCAGGTGTACGGCCATCATGCGGTCCCAGTCCGCGACGGTCGTCGCGGCGAGCGGCTGCGGCTTCTGGATGCCGGCGTTGTTGACGAGCACGTCGATGCGGCCGAAGCGGTCCAGCACCGAGGCGACCATCGCCTCGACGGACGCCTCGTCGGTCACCTCGACGTGCACGCGGTGCGCGCGCACGCCGAGCGCCTCGATCTCACGCACCGCCGAGACGGCCTCCCCCTCGTGGCCGTGGAACGCGATCGCGACGTCGGCGCCCTCGGCCGCGAAGCCGAGCGCGGCACCGCGCCCGATGCCGGTGTTGCCGCCGGTCACGAGCACGATGCGGTTCTGCAGGCGCTTCATCCGGCGAAGTGAGCCAGCTTCGGGCGCGGGACGCAACCCGATCCAATCGACGAACGCGGCGGG
>JBFMAS010000404.1:11652-15986 GCA_040755575.1 Thermodesulfobacteriota bacterium | reverse complement strand
TGAAATGACCGTTCTCGTCTGCCGAACAGCGGCCGAAGCCGCGACGAGGAGGCTCTCGATGGACCGCATGACCGCGATGACGATCTTCGTGCAGGTCGTGGAGGCGGAGAGCTTCTCCAGGGCGGCCCGCCGGCTCGGCCTGGCGAAGTCCTCGGTGAGCATGCACGTCAGCCGGCTCGAAGAGCGGCTCGGGGCGCAGCTCCTGCATCGCACTACCCGGCGGCTCGCTCTCACCGAGGTCGGACGCGCGTACTACGAGCGGTGCGTCCAGATCGTGCGCGAGGTCGAGGAGGCGGAGCTCGAGGCCAGCCGCTCGCACGCCGCACCGCGCGGGCGGCTCAAGGTGAACGCCCCGATGAGCTTCGGCCACCTGCACCTCGCACCGGCGATCGCCGACTTCGTCGCCCGCCATCCCGAGGTCGTGGTGGACGCGACCCTCGACGACCGCGCCGTGAACACGATCGAGGGCGGGTTCGACTTGACGCTGCGCGTGGCGCCGCCGCTCGCCGACTCGAGCCTGATCGCGCGGCGTCTGGCGCCGAACCGGCTGGTCGTGTGCGGCGCGCCCGGCTACTTCGCGCGCCACGGCGTGCCCAGGCGCCCCGCCGACCTCGCCCGGCACGACTGCCTGCTGTACTCCAACCTGCCCGACGCATGGCGCTTCGCCGGCCGCGACGGCCCGGAGTCGGTCACCGTCACCGGCAGCCTCCGCGCGAACAACGGCGACGCGCTGCGCGCGGCCGCGCTGCGCGGCGCCGGCCTGGTCCAGCTGCCGACCTTCATCGTCGGGCCGGACCTCGCGCGCGGCGAGCTGAGGCGGGTGCTCGGCCCCTACGAGGACCGCTCGACGGCGATCTGGGCGCTCTACTCGCCGACCCGCCATCCGTCCGCGAAGGTGCGCGCGTTCATCGACTTCCTGTCGGCACGCTTCGGGCCGCGGCCGGAGTGGGACGCCTGGGCCGCGCGAGGACGCTCGCGTGGCAGCGGATGAGGCTCGGGCTCGCCGTCGCGGCGACGGACGTCAGCCGACCTCGACCGGCAAGCCCGCGGCCCGCCACTCCGGCAGCCCGTCCTCCAGCCGGCGGACGTTGAAGCCGCGCGGCCGGAGCGCCGCGACGGCCTCGTAGGACAGGACGCAGTACGGACCGCGGCAGTAGGCGACGATCTCCCGGTCGGGGTCGAGCTCGGCGAGGCGCCGGTCGAGCTCCGCGAGCGGGATGTTGACGGCACCCGGCAGGTGGCCCAGCGCGAACTCGTCCTCGGGCCTGACGTCGAGCACCGTCACGAGCCCGGCCTCGAGCCGGCCGAGCAGCTCCGCGCGCGAGACGGGCTCGAGCGCGTCGCGATCCTGGAAGTAGCCGCGCACCGTGCGCTCGACCTCCGCCAGGTTGCGCTCCGCGACGTGCCGCAGGGCCGCGAGCAGCTCCAGGACGGCGTCTTTCCCGGTGCCGCGGTCGGGCTCGCGCTCACGGCGGAAGCGCACGGCTTCGGGCTGGTCCACGCGCTCGATCTGCCGCTCTCGGTCGCGGTGGTCGGCTCCGTGATCCTGCTCGACCTCGTCATCTACCTGCAGCACGTCCTCTTCCACGCCGTGCCGGCTCTCTGGCGCCTGCACCGCATGCATCACGCCGACCTCGAGCTCGACGTGACCACCGGGGCGCGCTTCCATCCGCTCGAGATCCTGCTGTCGATGGTGATCAAGCTCGCCGTCGTGGCCGCGCTGGGCGCGCCCGCCGTCGCCGTGCTGAGCTTCGAGGTGCTGCTGAACGCGACCTCGATGTTCAACCACGGCAACGTCCGCCTGGCTCCCGGCGCCGATCGCTGGCTGCGCTGGCTCGTCGTCACGCCCGACATGCATCGCGTCCACCACTCGGTGGTGCCGCGCGAGACCAACAGCAACTTCGGCTTCAACCTGCCCTGGTGGGACCGCCTGCTCGGCACCTACCGGCCCCAGCCGGCGGCCGGCCACCTCGGCATGACGATCGGCATCGAGCAGTTCCGCGACCCGCGCGAGCTGCGCCTCGACCGCATGCTGCTGCAGCCCTTCCGCGGCGACGACCGGCTCTACCCGCTCGGCCGGCGCGAAGCCGCCCGATGACGCCGCGAGCGGGCTAGGCGGGCGTCACCTCGAGCGTCCCCATCATCCCGCGATCCTCGTGCTCCACGATGTGGCAGTGGAAGACGGTGCGGCCGGCGAAGTCGCGCAGCGCAACGGCGACACGAACGACCTCGCCCGGCCGCACGTTGACGACGTCCTTCCACAGGACCGCGCTCTCCGGCGCACCGTTCCGCGACAGCACCTGGAAGGGGTACGTGTGGAGGTGGAACGGGTGGTCCATGCGTCCCCGGTTCTCGATCTCCCACACCTCGACGGTGCCCAGCCGCGCGCCGAGCTCGACGCGTCCCGGGTCGAACGTGCGACCGTTGATCGTGAAGCCACCGCCCATCATCATGCCCTCGGCGAGCACCAGGCGCCGTACTGCGTCGGCGGGCCTCTGACGGAGGTCCTCAGCGGCGGCGTACGGCGGCGGGACGGCTCGCGCCGCGATGCCCGGCGGGCGAACGATGGTCATGAGCCGCACGGGCTCGGGGCCGGCTGCGCCGCCCGGGCCGCCCATCATCATGCCGGCGCCGCGGTCGTAGGGGAGGTCGAGGAGCGCAAAGCGCCCCTCCCTCTCGAGCGCGACCAGCGCATCGGCTCTCTCGCCGGGTGCGAGCAGGAGCTCGTCGACGACGAGGGGCTGGCCGAGTGCGTGGCCGTCGGACGCGACGAGCCGAAAGGCGTGCTCCTCGAGCGCGAGCCGGTAGTAGCGGGCGTTGCTCGCGTTCAGGAAGCGCAGACGCAGCAGACGGTCGGTTGCGACCAGCGCCGGCGCCAGCGCGCCGTTCACCAGGAGCAGGCGTCCCTCCTTGCCACGGCGCCAGTCGGCGAAGGCGTGCGGTGCGGGCGCGCCGTCGACGAGCTCGAGGTCCTTCAGGACGACGACACGGTCCGCGACGTCCCTCGGCCTCGGCGGCTCGTCCGCGGCATCGACCAGGATCGGCCCGGCGAGGCCGGCGAAGAGCTGCTGCGCGACGCGACCGTGCACGTGCGGGTGGTACCAGTGCAGCCCGCGCGAGCCTTGCGGTACGTCGAACTCGTAGAGGACGGACTCGCCGGGTGAGATCGAGAGAAACGGGTCGTCGACGGCGGGCGAGACGCGGAGCCCGTGCAGGTGGAGGTTGGTCTCCTCGTGCAGCCGATTCGTCAAGCGCAGGCGAACGTGCTCGCCCTCGCGCAGCCGGAGCAGCGGTCCCGGCAGCGAGCCGTTGTACGTCCACAGCCGGGCAAGGCGATCGTGCACGCGCACCGTGGCCGGTGCGGCGACGAGCGTCGCCTCGACGACGCCCCGCTGCGGCCGAGCGAGCCGCAGGCGCCGTGGGAAGGGCAGGTGGCGGTCGACCGGCCGGGCCGAGACCGGCGCCGCACGAGGTGCCAGGAGCATCCCCGCCGCGGCGCCGCCGGCGAGCCGCAGCATCTGCCGTCGTGTGAGCGTACTTCTGGCTTCCTCCATCGGCGCCGCTCGACCAGCTTGCGTGTCTCCGACACTAGCAGGGGATCGCCCCGCCGACCAGCCGCAAGAGTCGCCCGGAGCGTGCGCCACGTGATACGCGTTTGCAGCGGTCGGGGATGGACCAGGGCGCGAAACAGCAGCCGCAGCTGACTCTCGACGACGTCGTCGAGCGCACCGGCGAAGCGCCGGAGCGCTTGCTCGAGTGGCGAGCGCTTCGTCTGATCGGCTCCGTCGAGCCCGAGGGCTTCGCTGCCGATGACGTCGGGCGAGTCCACCTCATCCGGTTCTGCATCGGACGGGGCGTGAGCATCGAGACCATCGTCCGCGCAGAACGAGCGGAAGGAGATTTCATCCAGCACTATCTCGAGCAGCTTCTCCGGCCCGGTGGCGAGCCGACGTACTCGCTCGCCGAGGCCGCGGCCCAAGCGGGGCTGGACGTCGAGGTCGCGCAACGGCTGCATCACGTGAGCGGGCCGCCGTGGCTCGCGGCGAGAGTCGGCGAAGAAGACGTCGAGATGCTGCGTGGCTGGAAGGTGGCGCTCGACAAGGGGCTCCCCGAGGAGGCGCTGTCCCAGCTGGTACGGGTCTACGCCGATGCGCTCGGCCGGGTCGCGGAGGCAGAGGCTCGCCTGTTCCACTTCTACGTCCACGAGCCGATGAGAGACGCGGGGCTGTCCCGTCGGATGCTCCGCAAGCGCACCGAGAGTGCCGGCGAGCCGATGCGGCGGCTCATCGAGCCCGCGCTGCTGTATTTCCACCGCAAGGGGATGTCGAGCGCGC
>JBFMAS010000404.1:0-11552 GCA_040755575.1 Thermodesulfobacteriota bacterium | reverse complement strand
CCGATGAGAGACGCGGGGCTGTCCCGTCGGATGCTCCGCAAGCGCACCGAGAGTGCCGGCGAGCCGATGCGGCGGCTCATCGAGCCCGCGCTGCTGTATTTCCACCGCAAGGGGATGTCGAGCGCGCGTTCGAGGTGCGCACGCGAAGGGACCCCGGGGACGAGCGGGTGACCGATCCGGTCTGCGGGATGGAGCTGTCACCGGCCGGTGTGGCCGCGCGGCTCTCGCTCGAGGGGCGCGTCGTGTCGTTCTGCTCGGAGAGATGCCTGCGCATCTTCGTCGAGTCGCGAGCACGATAGGTGCCCGTGATCGGCGAGGATCACGGGTCCGGGAGCACCGGCCGCGTGTGGCGAGTTTGCACGATCGCGGCCCCTGACCTATCACCAGGCACGGTGAAGCAGCTCCGACCGACCACGACCGTCCGGCGCGCGCTCGTCGTGCTGGCGTCGTTCGTGCTGAGCTTGACGGCTCTGCCCGGGAGCGCGCTGTGCATGGGCAGCAACGGCCACCTCGCGATCGAGGCGGTCGGCTCCGAATGCGTCTCGCCCGCGGACGGCGCTGCTGCCGGCTTCGACGACGGCGCGCTGGCGGCAAGCTCGCTGCACGGCTGCATCGACACGCCGCTCGGGGCGCCGAGCCTGCGGAGCCCGACCGACCCGAGCCAGGCGATGCACTGCGCCGTCGCGCGGGCCGTCACGGGCCTCGTGCTCGATCGCCGTTCCGCCGCCTCGACCGTCGCGGCGCGGCCCGCGCCTCCCGTCCACTCTCGCGGGCTCTCCATCGTCCTCCTGTTGTGAGACGGTCCGCCGTCGCGGCGACGCGAGCTTGATGCAGCGAGTCGCTCGCGGCCGGCAGCTCGCCGGCTGAGGCGACCGCTCCTCGCCCGCGTCGCCATCGCGCCGTCCCTCCGCGGGACGGCTCAGGTGCGCCAGCCTCCGATCGGGGGCGAGAGCGCGCGCGTCCCGAGCGACACGCGAGATCGAGATGCAGCGAAAGACCTGTCCGCTTTTCGTCCTGGCGTTGACCCTCCTGCTGCCGCCCCCCGCGGAGTCGGCGGAAGACCTCGGCGGTGACCGCTTGCCGGCGGCGGCACCGTACTCGACGCCGCCCGGCGAGCCGCCCGTCGAGCGTCCGGAGGGCCCGTCGTCGCCCGAGCCGACCGGCGACCTGCAGCTCCGCGACGCGCTCGCGCTCGCGCTCGAGCGCAGCCCCGACCTGCAGTCGTTCTCGTGGCGGCTGCGCGCGGCGGAGGCGCGCGAGATCCAGGCGGCCCTGCTGCCGAACCCGCAGCTCGGCGTGCGCACCGAGGACATCGGCGTCTCGGGCGAGACGCGCGGCATCGATCAGGCGGAGCTGACGATCGAGCTCGGCCAGCTGATCGAGCTCGGCGGCAAGCGCGCGGCGCGCGTCGAGCTCGCCTCGCGCGGACGGGACATCGCCGCCTGGGACTACGAGATCGAGCGCATCGACGTGCTCGCGCGCGTCGCACGGGCGTTCGTCGGCGTGCTGGTCGCCCAGGAGCAGGCCTCGCTCGCGGAGGAGAGCGTGCGGCTCGCGCGTGAGGTCGTCGACGCGGTGGCGCTGCGCGTTCGCGCGGGGAGCACCTCGACCGTCGAGCAGACCAAGGCGGAGGTGGCCGTCGCATCCGCGACGGTGGAGCTCGAGGAGACGCGGCGCGCGCTCGATGTCGCCCGGCGCGAGCTCGCCTCGACCTGGGGCTCGACGACGCCCGCCTTCACCAGGGCGGCGGGCCGCCTCGATCGCCTGACGCCCGTCCCCGCGCTCCCGGTGCTCGAGGCGCGCATCGCGGACAGCCCGAGCGTCGCGCGCTGGACGTCGGAGCTGCTCGAGCGTCGAGCGGCGCTCGACCTCGAGAGGTCGCGCGCCGTCCCCGACGTGACGGCGAGCGGCGGGTACCGGCGGCTCTTCGACCCCGACGAGAACACCTTCGTCGTCGGCCTGTCGATCCCCCTTCCGGTCCTGAACCGCAACCAGGGCGCCATCGAGGAGGCGGAGCATCGCCTGCAGCAAGCCCGGGCCGAGCAGGAGTCGACCCGCGTGCGGGTCACGGCCGCGCTCGACGACGCCTACCAGGCGCTCGCGACGGCGCGCGCGCAGATCGCCACCCTCGACAGGGACGTGCTTCCCGGCGCCCGCGAAGCCTTCGCGACGCTGAACGCGGGCTACCTCGAGGGCCGCTTCAGCTACCTCGAGGTGCTCGACGCGCAGCGGACGCTGATCGCGGCGCGCGCAAGGCGCGCGCTCGCGCTCGGCGACTACCAGCGCGCCGTCGTCGCCCTGGAGCGCCTGCTGGGCGAGCCGCTCGCCGGCGACGTGCCGTCGATCGGCGCCGCGGAGGACTGAGACATGAAGCGCAGCGCATCCATCGTCGCGATCGTCGCGATCGTCGTGGTCGGAGCGGCGCTCGGCGCGCTGATCCTGCGCACCGAGCGCCGCGTGGCGGACGTCGCCGGCCACGCGGACAGTGAGGAGACGGGAGCCGAGCACGCGGCAGCGGAGGAAGGACCGCACGGCGGTCGCCTGCTGCGTGACGGGTCGTTCGCCGCCGAGGTGACGATCTTCGAGCGTGGCGTTCCACCGGAGCTGCGGCTCTACTTCTACGACGACGGCGAGCCGATCGAGCCGTCCGAGGTGAGCGCCCGCGTGACGCTCGAGCGCCTCGGCGGCAAGAGCGCGACCATCGAGCTGCGCCCGCAGGCCGACTACCTCCGCGGCAGCGAGCCCGTCGAGGAGCCGCATTCGTTCGACGTCACGGTCGACGCCGCCTGGCGCGGCCGGGAGCACCGCTGGACGTACGGCTCCTACGAGGGTCGCGTCCGGCTCACGGCGGACGCGGCGGCGCGTGCCGGGATCGAGATCGCGACGGCGGGACCAGCGACCCTCGAGACCGAGCTTCGCCTGAACGGTCGCATCGTCCCGAACGAGGATCGGCTGGCGCACGTCCTGCCGCGCTTCGCGGGCATCGTGCGCGACGTGCGCAAGCACATCGGCGATCCGGTCGCGAAAGGGGAGGTCATGGCGGTCGTGCAGAGCAACCAGAGCCTGCAGTCCTACGACGTCCGCTCCGAGCTCGCCGGCACGGTCATCCAGAAGCACGTGACCCCGGGCGAGTACGTCGCGGAGGGCGACCATCTCTACACCGTCGCGAACCTCGAGACGGTCTGGGTCGATCTCGACGTCTACCGGCAGGACTTCCCGCGGATCGCCGTCGGCCAGCCGGTCGTGCTCGATCCCGGTGAGGGGCTGCCGCAGGCGGAGGGCCAGATCGACTACATCTCGCCGTTCGGCTCGGCCAGCACGCAGACCATGCTGGCGCGCGTGATCCTGCCCAATCCCGCTCTCGCCTGGCGGCCGGGCTTCTTCGTCACCGGCGAGGTCATGGTCGAGCGGGCGCAGGTCCCGCTCGCGGTCCGCGCGGAAGCGACCCAGACGATCGGCGGCGCGACCGTGGTGTTCCTGCAGGACGGCGACGTCTACCAGGCACAGCCGGTGGAGCTCGGCCGGCGCGACGACCGCTGGGTCGAGGTGCTGTCCGGGATCGAGCCCGGGCAGCGCTACGTCGCGCGCAACAGCTTCGTCCTGAAGGCGGACGTCGGCAAGTCCGGCGCCCGGCACGAGCACTAGACGGACGGCGAGGCGACGATGCTCGAAGCGATCCTTTACTTCTCGATCCGCCAGAGATGGCTCGTCCTGCTGGTGACCGCGCTGCTGGCGGCGGTCGGCGCCTACAGCTTCCAGCACCTGCCGATCGACGCCGTCCCGGACATCACCAACGTCCAGGTGCAGGTCAACACCGAGGCGCCGGGGTACTCGCCGCTCGAGGTCGAGCAGCGCATCACCTTCCCGGTCGAGACGGCGCTCGCGGGTCTGCCGAAGCTCGACCACACGCGCTCGCTGTCGCGCTACGGGCTGTCGCAGGTCACCGTCATCTTCGAGGACGGCACCAGCATCTACTTCGCCCGCCAGCTCATCAGCGAGCGCATCCAGGAGGTGAAGAGCAAGCTGCCCCCCGGGATCGAGCCGGAGATGGGCCCGATCGCGACCGGCCTCGGCGAGATCTTCATGTACACGGTCGAGGCCGAGGAAGGGGCGCGCGACGAGACCGGCCGGCCGTACGACGCGTCCGACGTGCGCACCATCCAGGACTGGATCGTCAAGCCGCAGCTGCGCACCGTGCCGGGCGTGACCGAGGTCAACACGGTCGGCGGCTACGTCAAGCAATACCTGGTCGCGCCCTGGCCCGACAAGCTGATCGCCTATGATCTGACCTTCGACGACGTCCTGGTCGCGCTGCGCGAGAACAACGACAACGTCGGCGCCGGCTACATCGAGCGCAACGGCGAGCAGCTCCTGATCCGCTCGCCTGGACAGGTGAAGGGCCTCGGCGACATCCGCGACGTCGTCCTGGCGACGCGCGAGGGTGTCCCGATCCACGTGCGCGACGTCGCCGAGGTGTCGTTCGGCAAGGAGCTGCGCACCGGTGCGGCGACCGAGAACGGCCGCGAGGTGGTGCTCGGCACCGTCTTCATGCTGATGGGCGAGAACAGCCGCGCGGTGTCGCGCCGGGTCGCGGCGAAGATGGAGGAGATCAACCGCAGCCTGCCGCCCGGCGTGATCGCCCGCACCGTCTACGATCGCACGTCGCTGGTCGACAAGACGATCGCCACCGTCGAGGGCAACCTGCTCGAGGGCGCGCTGCTGGTCATCGCCGTCCTGTTCGTCCTGCTCGGCAACATCCGTGCTGCGCTGATCACCGCGATGGTCATCCCGCTCGCCATGCTGCTCACGATCACCGGCATGGTGTCGAACGGCGTCAGCGGCAACCTGATGAGCCTCGGCGCGCTCGATTTCGGGCTGATCGTCGACGGCGCCGTGATCATCGTCGAGAACTGCATCCGGCTGCTCGCCGAGGCGCAGCACCGGCTCGGCCGCCTGCTCACGCGCGACGAGCGCCTCGAGGTGGTGTTCGACGCGTCGCGCGAGGTCCGGCAGGCGACCATGTTCGGCGAGATGATCATCATGATCGTCTACCTGCCGATCCTCACGCTGACCGGCGTCGAGGGGAAGATGTTCTTCCCGATGGCGTTCACGGTCGTCCTGGCGCTGCTCGGCGCCATGGTGCTGTCGCTGACCTTCGTGCCCGCCGCGGTGGCGGTGGCGCTGACGGGCCGCGTCGCCGAGCGCGAGAACGTCCTGATCCGCGCGGCGAAGCGGATCTACCGGCCGGTGCTCGCCGTCGCGGTGCGCGAGCGTCTCGTCGTCGCGGTCGCCGCGGCCGTGCTGGCCGTCCTGAGCCTGCTGCTCGCCTCGCGCATGGGCTCGGAGTTCGTGCCGAGCCTCGACGAGGGCGACGTCGCGCTGCACGCGCTGCGCATCCCGGGAACGAGCCTCGACCAGGCGATCGAGATGCAGGACGCGCTCGAGCGGCGGCTCCGGGAGTTCGCGGAGGTCGAGCGCGTGTTCACCAAGCTCGGCACGGCCGAGATCGCGAACGACCCGATGCCGCCCAACGTCTCCGACGGCTTCATCATCATGAAGCCGCGCGAGCAGTGGCCCGACCCGCGGCGGCCGAAGGCCGACCTGCTGGCGGAGATCGAGGCGGGCATCCGCGAGATCCCCGGCAACAACTACGAGTTCACGCAGCCGATCCAGATGCGCTTCAACGAGCTCATCGCCGGCGTGCGCAGCGACGTCGCCGTCAAGGTCTTCGGCGACGACCTCGATCGTCTGCTCGAGACCGGCGACGCCGTCGCCGGCGTCCTCGGGGGCGTGCCCGGCGCGTCGGACGTCAAGGTCGAGCAGGTGACGGGTCTGCCGATGATGACGATCACGCCGGACCGCGCCGCGCTGGCGCGCTACGGGATCAACGTCGCGGACGTGCAGGACGTCGTGCAGATCGCGCTCGGCGGCCGCACGGCGGGCGACGTCTTCGAAGGGGACCGCCGCTTCCCGCTGCTCGTGCGCCTGCCCGAGGTGCTACGCACCGACTTCGACGCCATCGCTCGCTTGCCCCTCGCGCTGCCCCGCGACGCGGACGGGCGCGCCGCCTCGACGAGCGGGTCCCCGCGCCGCTCCGGAGCGCCCGACGGCCACTCGTTCATCCCGCTGAGCGCGGTGGCGAAGATCGAGCTCGCGCCCGGCCCCAACCAGATCAGCCGCGAGAACGGCAAGCGCCGCATCGTCGTCACGGCGAACGTCCGTGGCCGCGACATGGGCTCGTTCGTCGAGCAGGCGCAGGCGGAGATCGCGCGCAGGGTCGAGGTCCCGCCCGGCTACTGGATCACCTGGGGCGGTCAGTTCGAGCAGCTCGTGTCCGCGACGCGGCGCCTGCAGATCGTCGTGCCGGTCGCGCTGCTGCTGATCTTCCTGCTGCTGTTCGCGACCTTCGGCTCGGTCAAGGACTCGCTGCTGGTGTTCACCGGCGTGCCGATGGCGCTCACCGGCGGCGTGCTCGCCCTCTGGCTGCGCGACATCCCGCTGTCGATCTCGGCCGGCGTCGGCTTCATCGCGCTGTCCGGCGTCGCGGTGCTGAACGGGCTCGTGATGATCACCTTCATCAACAAGCTGCGCGCCGAGGGACGGCCGATGGACGAGGCGATCGAGCACGGCGCGCTCACCCGGCTGCGGCCGGTGCTGATGACGGCGCTGGTCGCGTCGCTCGGCTTCGTGCCGATGGCGACGGCCGTCGGCACCGGCGCGGAGGTGCAGCGGCCGCTCGCCACGGTGGTGATCGGCGGCATCCTGTCCTCGACCGCCTTGACGCTGATCGTGCTGCCCGGGCTCTACCGCATGTTCCACCGCCGCGGCGACGTCGCCCGGCCGGCGAGCGTGCCGGTCGCGCCGGCGATGCCGCTCGCGAGCGAGCCGTGACGCTGCCGAAGCGCGGCGCAGGCGTTGCGCGACGCGCGGAGGATCAGCGCTCCGCGACGCGCGTCTCGCACGTGCGGCCCTCGGAGCCCACCCGCAGCCACGTCGTCGTCCGCCCGATGAGCTCGATCCCGTAGTAGCCGCGCACGCGCAGCCGGTCGGGGCCGTCGAGGCGCATGACGCAGCGGTAGGTCGTGCCGGAGGTGGGATCGTAGATCCGCCCGTCGCCCCACGCGCCGAGCTCGTCGGCGAGCGGCTTCATGCCGCGCAGGACCTCGAGGCCGACGATCGCGCGGCCCTTGAGCTGCGCGTCGGGGTTCGAGCGGTCGGTGAGCGCACAGCCGTGCTCGTCGAACGGCGAGCGCAGCCAGACGATGCGGCCGCAGATCTCCTCGCCGCACGGCTCGATCTCGACCTGCGCCGCACCACCCTCCGCGTACCAGAGGCCGAACGGCGCCCCGCTCGCTGTCGCCGCCGCGGGCGCGAGGAAAAGGCACGCGAGCGCCAGGGTGCCGGTCGCGACGGCATGCGCCTGCGCCGCCCGTCTCCCTCCCTGCGGGCGCATGCCGAACAGGACGCGCAGGGTCGGCGAGCGCCTGACCGCGAGCTCGTAGAGCGCGAAGGTGGTCGCGACGGCGACGAGCAGGAGGAGCACGAACTCGGCGAAGACGCCGAGCCGCAGCTTCAAAAGGAAGTAGCCCGGGACGACGATCGCCGCTTGGTGCAGCACGTACACCGGGAACGCCGCCTCGCTCAGGTACTCGAGCGCACGGTTGCCGAAGTCGAGGAAGCGGCGGCCGAGCCCGAGGATCGCGACGACGAAGCACCAGCCGGCGACGGCGCTCGTCGCGAGCACGACGCTCGGCGAGCGGACGACGCCGAGCACCCTGCCGAGCCGCACCCGCGCCGCCGGGGCGCCGCCGGCGAGCGCCCGGCGCCACTCGCCGTGCACGAGCGCCTCGAGGTCGGGCAGGCGGGCGAGCAGGAAGCCCGTCCAGAAGTAGATCGAGTAGTAGGCGAAGTTCGCCCAGTCGTCGTACAGGTTCTGCACGCCCGGCCAGTACGGACGCAGCACGAGCTGGACGAGCGCGAGCGGCAGGATCGGCGCGTAGACCAGGAGCCGCGACGCGGGCACGCGCAGCGGCCTCCGGCGCGCGACGGCGAGGAGCAGCGGCAGGTAGAGGACCGTGAACGTGAACAGGTACGCGATGAACCAGAGGTGCCCCCAGGTGACGCGGTCGAGGCGCGTGAAGAACGTCGGCAGGAACTCCGCGAAGCTCTCGTCGAACGGCGCCATCAGCGGCAGGTCCTCCGGCAGGACGGTGCGGAATCCCGGCTGCAGCTCGGGCGCGATGCGCAGACCGTCGTGGCGCAGGTCGAGACCGCTCGACAGCTCGAAGTACTTGACGAGCGGCATGAAGAGGACGATGCCGGCGGCGAGCGGCACGACCAGGCGTCGCACGCGCTCGCGCAGCACGCCGGTCGCGCCACGCTCGGCGACCGACCGATGCAGCGACCAGCCGGCCAGGAGGAAGAACAGCGGCATGTGCCACAGGCTGATGAAGCCGCTCACCACCAGCAGGACGAGCGACAGCTCGTCGTTGCGGATGTGGTAGAACGGCGCCGGGCTGAACACCATGCCCGTGTGGAAGACGAACAGGAGCAGCGTCGCGAGCACGCGCAGCCAGTCGATGTCGTGGCGTCGATCCATCAGCGCTCCTCCTTGGCCAGCGCACTGACGACGAAGTGCACGGCGGTCTCGCGCGCGACGTCGTCGCCGATCGGCTGCGGCGCGACGTCCCAGTGGCGGTGGACGGCCCAGAAGACGAGGGTCTCGAGCACGAGGCGCGCCGCAGCGGCGGCGTCGGGGGCGGGCTCGAGGCGCTTGCGGCGAAAGCGATCGCCGAGGTACTGCGCGAGCAGCTCGATCAAGCCGACGCGGGTCGAGTCGAACCACAGCGCCGCGAGCTCGGGGACGTCGCGCGCCGAGCTGTCGAGCAGCTTGATGCCGATGCGGTTCGCGGACAGCGTGTCGTAGAGCTCCCGCACGATCGCCTCGAGCTCGGCGCGCGGCTCCGCCGACGAGCGGCGGAGCGCGCTCTCGAGCGCCTTCGGGATGCGGTTCGCGGCCAGGCGGTCGCGCACGTAGCGCAGCGTCTTCCCGGCCTTCGGGGTCCGGACGGGCAGCGCCGGCCGCTCGACGAACGGCACCGGCGCGTCGGCGTAGCGCACCACGAGGTCGAAGAGCGCTTCCTTGCTCTCGACGTAGAGGTACAGCGTCCCCTTCGCGACGCCGAGGGCCGCTGCGACGTCGGCCATCTGCGTGCGCTTGTAGCCCTGCTTGATGAAGACCCGTGCCGCGCAGCGGACGAGCTCCTCGATGCGGTCGGGAGGGGTCACGCGTGACATGCGGCCTTCTTCGTAAACTGACCAACCAGGTCAGTCAATGCAGGAAGATCGCTGCGGCGGCGGGCGCCGAGCCGGCGCTTCCTCCGGGGGCCGGAGCGCACGAAAGCCGACGTACAGCAGCGCGTCGTAAGCGAGCTTCAGCGCCGCGCCGACGAGCAGCGGGGCGGCGAGCGATCCGGCCTGCATGAGCGTGCCGGCGGCAAAGGGCGCCGCGGCCCAGCCGCCGAGGCGCACGAGGTTCGTCACGCCGGACGCAAGCGTCCGCTCCTCCGGCCGCACGACGGCGAGCACGTACGACTGCCGGGTCGGTACGTCCATCTCGACCAGCCCCTCGCGCAGCAGGAACAGCACCGCCGCGACCGGGAAGCTGGGCGCGAACGCGACCGTCACCAGCAGCAGGCTCGACGGGACGTGCGTGAAGACCGTCGTGTTGACGAGCCCGATGCGCACGGCGAGCCACGCCGCCGCCCAGTGCGACAGCGCGTTCAGCACGCGCGCTCCGAAGAAGAGCCCGCCGACGGCGGCCTCGCTCGCGCCGAAGCGCTCGAGGAAGAAGTAGGAGAGCAGGGCGCTCGTCAGGAAGCCGCCCGCGAAGCTGTCGAGCGCGAACAGCGCCGAGATGCGGAGCAGCACGCTGCGCGACGCGGGGCTCAACGGCGGCGCTTCCCGGCTCGACGCCCGCTCGTCGCCGCGGGGCAGGCGCGCATAGCAGAAGGCCACGGCAACGAGCAGCACGGCGGGCGCGAGGAGCGCGATGCGGATCGAGCCGACCTGGCTCGTCCCGAGCAGCGATCGGGCGACGAGCGGTGCGCCGGCGAGGAGCCCGCCGACGGCGTGCCCTGCGTCCTGGACGACGTTGTACCAGGCGAAGACGAACGTGCGCTCGCGGTCGGTCGTGGTCTCGGGGAGGATCGCCTGATCGAGGATCAGCGCGGCGCCCCGGTCGCGTCCCATCCCGTTCGCCATCCCGAGGAACGCGGCGAGCGTGAGGACCGCCGGCGAGGAGCCGGCCGCGATCGCCAGCGCTCCACACGCCCCGAGGAGCGAGACGCCGGTGAGCACTCGCCGCCTTCCGAGGCGATCGCCGGCCGTCGTCGCGACGAGCGCGGCAACGGCGACGCCGAGAAGACCGGTGCCGATCACGGCTCCCGTCTGCGCCGGCGACAGGGCCAGGGCGGCGAGGTAGAAGCCCAGCAGCACGCCGCTCATCGCGGTGGCGACCGAGCGCAGGAACGCAGCGGCGAGCAGCAGCCGGCGAACGGTCACGCGCGCCGGGCCCCACGACGAAGGGCCACCAGCATCGGCTGACGCGCGTGGGCTCACCACGCTTCGACCAGCCGACGGACGAGCTCGTTGCGCGGCTGTGCGCGAAGCTCCGCGGGCGTTCCGTCCTGCACGACGGTCCCGTCGTCCAGCACCACGATCCGCTGCGCGAGCCCCTGGAGCTCGCGGGGATCGTGCGTCACGTAGAGCACCGCCGGCCGCCGCTCCGCGAACAGCTCGCGCAGCAGGTCGCGCAGCTGCTGTCGCAGCAGGACGTCGAGGCTCGCGAGCGGCTCGTCGAGCAGCACCGCGGCCGGATCGAGGACCAGGGCGCGTGCGATCGCGACTCGCTGGCGCTCGCCGCCGGAAAGCGAGTCCGGGTAGCGGTCGCGCTCGTCGCCGAGCGATACGCGCCGCAGGACCTCGTCGATGCGTCGCTCGCGCTCCGGGCGAGGGACGCCGCGCGCGTCGAGCCCGAACGCCAGGTTGCCGCGCACCGTCAGGTGCGGCCACAGCGCGAGATCCTGGAACACCATGCCGAGCTCGCGGTCTTCCGGCGCGACGAGGATCCGGCCGCCGTCGCTCGCGACGACGCCGTGGAGCACGACCCTGCCGCGGTCCGGCGCGAGGAGCCCGAGGACGACCCGCAGGAGCGTGCTCTTGCCCGCTCCCGACGGTCCGATCACGCCGACCACCTCGCCGGCTCGCACGGCGAGCGACACGCCGCGCAACGCATGCCGGCCGGCACGGCTGGCCCAGAGCTCGTCGAGGAGGATCGCGGCGTTCGTCATCGCGCGACGCTCCGCCGGAGCGCCGCGCCTCCGACGACCAGGACGAGCGCCGTCACCACCACCTGGACCGTCGCAAGCGCCGCGACGACGGCCGTCGGCGCGTTCGCTTCCAGCGTGAAGATCCGGACCGTGAGCGGCTCGCCGCCCGGCGGGTAGAACAGCACCGGCGTTTCGAGATCGCGCAGCGCGAACACGAACGCG